>CAZBJH010000012.1:0-46889 GCA_964492185.1 uncultured Bacteroidales bacterium
CGGATAAAAAAATGTAATATATTGGAAAATAGCAACTGCTTTCGACGCCGTGCTTCTGCACTGCACCTGATACCTGAATAATACAGCTTAGTATTTTTATAGAAAAATTTCACAAATATTTTAATACATTTGCACTTCTTATTTGTTATAATGAATAGGACTAAATATGAAATTTATATAATTCCCCGATTATACAAAAACGTAATTAATCAATATGAAAGCCATTATTCCACCGATAGACAGAGACATAATTGAGAATGAACTAACGGAGGAAAAATTCCTGCGCTATACGAATAATGGGAATAATCAGGTTTATGTGATCACAGATCATGATTCACCGAATATTATGCAGGAAATCGGCCGTTTGCGTGAACTTACTTTTCGTGCCGCGGGTGGCGGAACAGGAAAAGAAGTTGATATTGACCAGTTCGATACTTCAGAAAATCCATATAAGCAACTGATAGTCTGGGATCCGGGCAGAAAAGAAATACTCGGCGGATACCGCTATTTTATATGTGATAAAACACTCGTAAAAAATTATGGCGTTGATCACCTTGCTACATCACGTTTATTTGATTTCTCGGAAAAATTTCAGGAGGAATACCTGCCATACACCATTGAACTGGGACGATCATTCGTGCAACCTGCCTATCAGAATACGAACAGGAACAGCAAGGGACTCTATGCCCTCGATAACTTGTGGGACGGGCTTGGTGCATTATGGATGAACAATAAGGAAATTAAATATTTTTTCGGTAAGGTTACCATGTATACAGATTATCACCCCGAAGCAAGAAACCTTATTTTGTATTTCCTCGACAAGCATTTCAGGGATGACGAAGATCTTATACGCCCGGTCAAACCCCTTAAAACAAATATGGATAAAAAGAAATTAGAAAAAATACTAACCAGTGATGATTACCAGAAGAATCTCAGGATAGTAAGCCAGAAAGTCCGTTCGTATGGTGAACTTATTCCCCCTCTTATTAATGCTTATATCAACCTGTCACCAACATTAAAATGTTTTGGTACAGCTATCAACACTCATTTTGGCAATGTTGAAGAAACAGCCGTAATGATAACTCTCGAGGATATGTATGAATCGAAAGTTGAACGGCATATTAAGACATACACTCCCAACGAGAAATTCAGGAGTTAGCATTTATCGTATTTCCGCGAGTTTATTGACAGACTCTAGGGTCTGCTGAAAAAGTCTGTAGTACATCAGATACAAGGCGGCAAAGCAAAGCTGTATAAGAATACCGCGAGCTGCAGCCAACGCGGTAGATGATGTGCTACAGACTAACGAAATATTATCTTTAATAAGCGCAAAGGATTTTATTAATATGAGTTAAAACACTTGCACCTGACAAACAATTAATTGCTGTATTGTGCTGATTATTAATCTATTTCGTGTTTTTCAGCAGGCTCTAATTACTGATAACTAAACTAATACGCCCTTACTTCCCTTCCTTCGATAAAATTCACAAAAGCACGGCTTACCACTTTATTGCCACCGGGAGTAGGATAGTCACCTGAAAAATACCAGTCACCAAGGTCATTAGGGCAGGCTTTATGGAGATTTTCAATTGACTGATAAACAATTTTCAGTTCGGCATTTATTTCACTGGTGTGTAACATTCTTGCTATCTTGTCAGAAATCTCTTCCGGAGTGAAGGGTGCATAAATCTCTTTAACATAGTTTACATATTTTTCTTTGGGAAATCCTTCCTGGTATTTTGATTTCTTATATACTTCATTGATCACATTGTCCTTTTCTGTTTCCCTTAATAATTCAATTGCAGCCCTGAATGCAATAAAATCCCCCAGCTTAACCATATCAATACCATAACAATCGGGGTAGCGGATCTGAGGTGAGGAGGAGACAACAACAATCCTTTTCGGACCCAGCCTGTCGAGAATCTTGACAATACTATACTTAAGTGTTGTGCCCCTGACGATTGAATCATCAATAACTACCAGATTATCAACTCCACTTCTTATAGTGTCATAAGAAACATCATAAACATGACCAACCAGGTCATTCCGCCCTTCGTCCTTTGAGATAAATGTACGAAGCTTGATATCTTTTATCGCAACTTTCTCAACCCGTGGTTTAAGAGAAATTATATGATCCAGTTCTTCTTCCGTAATATCCTTTCCCAGCTCAATAATACGTTTTTTCCCTTCATATTGCATATGATATTCAATACCCGATATCATACCATAATAAGCCGTTTCAGAAGTATTTGGAATATACGAGAATACTGTATTTTCCAGATCATTGTCAACAGCATTAATAATTGCCGGGGTTAATAATTCACCGAGTTTTTTTCTTTCACGGTAAATATCACTATCTCCTCCTCTTGAAAAATAAATGCGCTCGAACGAACATGATCTCCTCTCAAAGGGCTCACGTATCCGGGGTATAGAGATCTCCCCGTTTTTCTTAATAATGATAGCATGTCCCGGCGGTAATTCATTTACTTCTTCTCTCTTCACATTCATTACAGTTTGAATAACCGGTCGCTCAGAGGTGACAACAGCGATTTCGTCACTGGTGTAATAATAAGCAGGCCTTATGCCCCACGGATCACGCAATACAAATGCATCACCATGTCCTATCAAACCGGCAATAACATATCCCCCGTCCCATTTTTTACTCGATTCCCGTAATACATTTTCAATCGAGATATTCTCAGCAATCAAATCGGAGATCTCACGATTGGAATAATTTTGTTGTTTATAACGTTCAAATTCCTTTTGATTTTCAGCGTCAAGAAAATGGCCAACATTTTCAAGAACGGTAACCGTATCAGAAAAATCACGCGGATGCTGGCCCAGTTCAATAAGAACACGGAATAATTCATCAACATTTGTTAAATTAAAATTACCTCCGAGCACAAGATTCCTTGATTTCCAGTTGTTTTGCCGCATAACGGGATGAATATTCTCAATATTATTCTCTCCGTATGTGCCGTATCGTAAATGCCCCAGCATCAGCTCGGCAACAAAGGGCAGATTATTTTTTGCCCATACAGGGTCATTCACCAGCCCGGAAAATTCTCTTTCTGTCTTTAAAAATGTGGAGTTTATTTTTTTAAAAAGGTCATTTATGGCAGATACACTTGTTGATCGCACCCTGTGTACATATTCGTTGCCCGGTTCAAGATCAAATTTAAGACTTACGATTCCGGCCCCGTCCTGCCCCCTGTTATGCTGTTTCTCCATCAAAAGATATAATTTCTGAAGAGCATAACGCAAAGTTCCGTATTTTAATTGATAATATTCAACAGGCTTCAGAAGTCGAATTAAAGCAATCCCACATTCATGTTTAATCTCATCACTCATTATGTATCCGGTTTTAATCCAATGGGGGAAAGTTGATCGTTGTTTCCACAATATAAGCTCCTGAATATCTTTTCTCTACCTCCCTCAAATATTTTATGGCTTCCGAGCGCGTTCTGAAATCACCAAGATACACCCGGTAATATACATCATCGTGTATTATATGAACCTTAATATCGCTATACATACTGTTCAGCTCAGACCGGATCCTGAAAGCATCTTCACCGGCCCCCTGCCCCGTGGCAAAAAAAACGGATATCCGGTATCCCGGGATACCATTCCTGCCGCGTTCATGTTCAATATGCTTGTATACAAGCGATTTTATATTATCATCCTGAATTATCCGGACGCTCCCCGGGTAGGAATTGTCCTTTTCAATTCTTGAAAAAACATCATCGGATTGCGTAAATGAAAACCGGAAGAAAGTAAAAAGAAATATAATGGTAATTAATGTGGATCGTTGTACATAAGTTTCCGGTTTTATTCCATTCAGTTTGAAAACCGGTAATGATGAAAATATCACTGGTATTTTATGGCTCATGATTATTATCCCGTAAAAATATATAATTTTTTTGAGCTTATCAAAATCCGTCAATAATTGTGGACTCCTTAACAGGAATGACTTTGGTAATTAATAATGACCTTACCTTAACATGTCCCTCAATTTCTATATGATATCTGTTCCCATGTGATGATTTCATAAAAAAGGCAGCACTCTGTAAAATATTCGCAACATGCATACGCAATACAAACCTGTGTTCTATATCCGACTTTGAAGGGATAATTACCACCTCATCACAAATTACCCTTCCCAGGTAATTGCCGTTAATAGTTGTTCTCAGGTCAATTTCTTTCACCCTGAATCGCGTGTTGGTAGGATTTGATATTGGTACGATTGCTTCAAATGTAACAGCATTATTAACAAAACCTTTGAACTGTACCCGGTTAATATCCCCTATCTCAATATCCTCAAAATTCCCGCAACCGTTAATTGTGAACAGTATAAGAAAAAAAAACGGGTAAATTATATTTGTTTTTGTCATTTCCACCCAGGTATAACGAAAATCCATTGAAAATATTCGGTATCTTGCAAATAAAACAAAGATGGTAAAAAAAGAAACAATTAACGCCTTCCTTGCATCGAAAAAATTTGCAATAGCCGGTGTATCCAGAAATCCGAAAAAATTCGGGAATATTGTATTCAGGGAGTTGAAGGAAAAAGGTTATGAATTATATCCGGTAAACCCCAATACTAAAGAAATTAACGGAATCAAATGCTATAACAACGTCAGTGAATTGCCCGGTAATATAAAACAACTGGTCATTTTAACACCAAAAAATGTAACTGACCGGGTTTTGCGAGACGCTATAAAACATGGCATTAAAAACATCTGGGTTCAGCAAATGTCAGAAACAAGGGACACGATAAAAATAGCAGAAGAATACCAGGTAGAACTGATCCATAACAAATGCATTTTCATGTTTGCCGAACCGGTAACCGGCTTCCACCGTTTCCATCGTACCCTGCTTAAACTGTTCGGAAGACTGCCTAAATGACCACCTGTATTATTGATTTGTCAGGCTTTTTTCAACACATCACATAATTTCATTTTTATGAACTTTTCGCCCTGCTAAACCAATAATAAAGACTTAAATTCCTTCAGCTACCAGATCTCCCACTTCCGAAGTTGAATATCCCATCTTACCTGCACCCATATCTTTAAGCTTGTTAGCTGTTACATTCATTATCGATTTCTCGATCGCATCTGCAGCTTTATATTCACCAAGATGTTCAAGCATCATTACACCACAGGATATTGCTGCCAAAGGGTTTATAACATTCATTCCTGTATATTTCGGCGCCGAACCTCCGATGGGTTCAAACATGGATACTCCTTCGGGATTGATATTACCGCCTGCTGCAATGCCCATTCCGCCTTGTGTAATTGCTCCCAGGTCAGTGATTATATCACCAAACATATTACCGGTAACAATAACATCAAACCATTCAGGATTTTTTACCATCCACATGCAGGTGGCATCAACATGATAATAATCACGTTTGATATCGTTGTAATCCTTCCGGCCTATCTCATGAAAGGCTCTTTCCCAAAGATCATAAACATAGGTAAGCACGTTTGTCTTACCACATAAAGCAAGCTTATTATCCTTATTTCTCTTCTTAGTGTATTCAAATGCAAAACGTAAACAACGTTCAACCTGTTCGCGGTTGTAAACCATACTTTGTACTGCCACCTCATCAGGAGTTCCCTGCATGGAAAATCCGCCAATGCCCGTATACAGTCCACCGGTATTTTCCCTGACAACAACATAGTCAATATGCTCGGGACCCTTGTCCTTCAGTGGAGTCGGCACACCGGGATAGAGCTTCACGGGACGAAGGTTTATATATTGATCAAGTTCAAACCTAAGCTTTAATAAAATGCCTTTTTCAAGAATACCGGGTTTAACATCCGGGTGTCCGATGGCACCGAGAAATATCGCATCGAATTTCCTTAGTTCATCCGGAGCTGTCTCAGGGAGGACTTCACCAGTTCTCAGATACCGGTCACCGCCAAAATCAAAGTTTTCGAAATTGAGTGAAAATCCAAATTTATCAGCTGCTGCATTAAGCGCTTTAATTCCTTCGTTCACTACCTCAGGACCTGTCCCGTCACCGGGGAGAACTGCAATGTTGTAAGATTTATTAGCCATTTGCTCTGATTATTAAATTATTTATTGATTTGATTATTATTTGTTATTTCAGCATTGTCTTTTACAGATGCCTGCTGGTCATTCTGCTGTTCAATAATGTTCAGCATTTTCATTGTTGCTTTGATCGCCGCGATATTCTGATCGGGATCGAGTCCCCTTGTTTTAAGTTCACGCCCGTTACTACTGTCATCCCAGGTAATTACAGTTGCCACCAGTGCATCGGTCTTTCCTCCCGGTGGTATGGTAACAATATAATCGGCCAGGCGGGGTACATATTTATCAAGGCGCTTATATATTTTCTTCAGTGCTTTCATGAAAGCATCATATTGTCCGTCACCGGAAGATGACTCCTCGTAGATATTTTCGCCTATTCCCAGCTTAAGCGTTGCCGTTGATTTAAGTCCGTTTGCGGCAGTTAATGAAAAATTGATCACCTTTATCCTGTTTTCAATAACATCACTGTGCAAGACATCCGCAACAATGTATGGCAGGTCATCCGAAGTTATATTTTCCTTCTTATCTCCAAGCTCAATTACTTTTTCTGTTACCTTCTTTATCTCATTAGTATTTAATTCTATCCCCAATTCCTGCAAATTTTTCAAAATATTTGCCTTGCCGGCAGTTTTACCAAGGGCATACTTTCTCACACGGCCGAAACGTTCGGGCAGAAGATCATTAAAATAAAGATTATCCTTATTATCACCGTCGGCATGAACACCACATGTCTGGGTAAAAACATTATCACCAATGATGGGTCTGTTGGCCGGGATCCTGAGGCCGGAAAAAGATTCAACGATCTTACTGGCCAGATATATTTTCTTTTCTACCACTGACACCTTTACACCGAGATGATCAAGCAGCACTCCCACCACGCTTGAAAGAGGCACATTGCCTGCCCGCTCCCCCAAACCGTTAACCGTTGTATGCAACCCGCTTATACCGGCTTTAACTGCAGCAAATACATTCGCGGCAGCCATATCATAATCATTATGGGCATGATAATCGAAATGGAGATCGGGATATCGTTCTACCATGTCACGGCAAAATTCAAAAGTTTCATCGGGATTCAATATCCCGAGCGTATCTGGAAGCATAAACCTCTTTATCCCAGTATGTTCTAGTCCGTCAAGCATGAAATAAACATATTCACGGGAGTTACGCATACCATTGGACCAGTCTTCGAGATAAATGTTAACCGACAAATCATTGTTCCGGGCATAATCAACCGTATCTTTCAGGTCATTCAGGTGTTGTTCGGGCGTTTTACGCAACTGGCCTTCAACATGTTTTTTTGATCCTTTTGCCAGCAGATTGGCCACTTTAACCCCTGCCGACCTGATCCAGTCAAGCGATGCTGTGCCATCTATAAAGGCAAGTACTTCGATCTTATCCAGATAACCGGCCCGGGATGCCCATTCGGTAATTTTTTTCACCCCTTCAAACTCACCGGCAGATACTCTTGCCGAAGCAACCTCCAGCCTGTCTATCCTGAGCTCTTCCAGCAACAATTTGGCAATACTGAGTTTTTCATTTGCCGTGAAAGACACCCCGGAAGTTTGTTCGCCATCCCTTAGGGTGGTATCCATTATTTCAATCTTATCTCTCATTGCTTGTCACTCCTTACTGATTAATTGCAATTTCCTGTTACCTGCATTAATAAAATATGAACGCAGGCCGCTTTATTTAGTGTCCATCTATAAAGTTGGCAAAATGTTTAACCGGACATGTGTCTGTTCAGAAGGTTCCATTTGCAAGGCTCGCGCAGTCCGAAAATGCGGAGTTTACTTATCGTAAATGAGCAATTTTCGAACAAGCGTAACGCGGCAAATGGGACTTTATGGACAGACACTATTTATGCAAAGGATCTGCTCCTTTCATATGCTTCAATCTCATCTTTCATATTGAGCAGATAATCAATATCGTCATACCCATTCAACAAACACTCCTTTTTATACGGATTGATCTCAAAATTATCTGCATCCCTTGTTGAAAGAATTCGTATTTCCTGTTTCTCCAGATCGACTTCTACCTCGGTTGCAGGATCACTTTGCACTTCCGTCATCAGTTTCTGAAGAAAATCCTGTGAGATCTGTACCGGCAATAACCCGTTATTCAAAGCATTATTTTTGAAGATGTCGGCAAAAAAACTGGAAACCACAACTTTAAATCCATAATCATGAATAGCCCATGCAGCATGCTCCCGGCTTGAACCGCTGCCAAAGTTTTTACCTGCAACCAATATGGTCCCGGAAAAAGCGGGATCGTTCAATACAAAATCTGCCACCGGTTGGTTGTTTTTATCATACCTCCAGTCCATGAAAAGGTTATCACCGAATCCTTCCCTTGTAGTTGCTTTTAAAAAACGTGCAGGAATTATTTGATCAGTATCCACGTTTTCGACTGGCAGCGGGACACATCTTGACCTTACTATTTTAAATTTATCAATTGGCATTTTTCTGTAATTTTATATCTTTTAATTAAAATGGTTTATTGACAGACTCTATTTACCTGCCTTACATTGTTATTCTGTTTTTACATAAAATCCCGCGGGTCTGTGATCTTTCCGGTTATTGCCGCAGCTGCTGCAGTCAGCGGACTGGACAATAATGTTCTGGCGCCCGGTCCCTGCCGGCCTTCAAAATTACGGTTTGTTGTTGAAACAGCATATTTCCCCTCCGGAATCTTATCATCATTCATAGCAAGACATGCAGAACAACCGGGTTGACGCATTTCAAAACCGCCTTCTTCGAATATTTTGTCAAGGCCTTCTTCTTTAGCCTGGGCTTCCACTTGTTTCGACCCGGGAACAATCCATACAATAACATTATCTGCTTTTTTCTTCCCTTTGATAAAATTTGCAAATGACCTGAGATCTTCAATGCGCCCGTTTGTGCAACTTCCCAGAAACACATAGTCGATGGGTTTCCCAATTAACCTGCTTCCATCCTGAAAACCCATGTATTTCATCGATTTTTGAAAGGAATAACGCTCACTTTCAGGAATTTCTTCGAGTTTGGGTATCGAACCCCGTATTCCTACGCCCATACCCGGATTTGTTCCATAGGTTATCATCGGTTCAATATCTGCTGCATTGTATTCAAGCTCTTGATCAAAGACAGCATCATCATCGGTTCGGAGCGTTTTCCAGTATACGAGCTTTTTATCCCATTCATCACCTTTGGGTGCAAATTCTCTTCCTTTAATATAATTAAAAGTAGTTTCATCAGGAGCGATCAGCCCCCCACGGGCGCCCATTTCAATACTCATATTACAAATTGTCATCCTCCCTTCCATACTAAGATCCTTAATTGCAGAACCGGCATACTCTATGAAATATCCTGTACCGCCACTGGTAGATATCTTTGAAACGATAAAAAGGATAATATCTTTAGCCGTCACACCTTTGCCAAGTTCACCATTGATGGTTATTCTCATTTTTTTAGGCTTGGGTTGCATTATGCATTGTGATGCAAGTACCATTTCCACTTCGCTGGTACCAATTCCGAAAGCCACACTACCAAAGGCACCATGAGTAGAGGTGTGTGAATCACCACAGACAATTGTCATCCCGGGCTGCGTTAATCCAAGTTCCGGACCGATAACATGCACGATACCCTGCCAGGGATGACCCAATCCATAATTCTGAATACCATATTTTTTAGCATTGGCTGTCAATTTATCTACCTGTACCTTTGAAAGCTGGTCTTTAATAGGAAGATGCTGATCGAAAGTGGGTACATTATGATCCGCAGTTGCAATGGTTTTCTCCGGGCGTAATACTTTTATCCCTCGTTCATCAAGGCCTGCAAAAGCTTGCGGACTGGTTACTTCGTGTATCAAATGCCTGTCAATATACAATACACCGGGACCACCTTCAATCTGCTTTACAACATGTGAATCCCATACTTTATCAAATAATGTTTTTCCCAATTTTAAAAATTTTATGTTAAACAATCTTATTTATTGCATCCAGTAATGCTTCAACAGAAGCAGTAATAATATCAGTGTTGCCTGAAAATCCGTAATAGTACATTCCTTTGCTCTCCACCTGCACATGTACTTTCCCCAGGTCATCACTGCCTTTTGTTATTGCCTGTACCAAAAATTCTTCCAGGCGAAAACGCTGATGAACTAATTTTTTTATGGCATTATATGCAGCGTCAACCGGCCCGTTTCCGGAAGCTGTTTCCGTGAATAGCTCATTGTTGAAATTTAAGGAGACTGTAGCTGTCGGTATAGCTGATTTACCACAAAAAACCTGAAGTCTTTCCAGCCTTATCACACTGGCATTATGGTCTTTATGCCTGCCAATGAGCAATTGAAGGTCTTCATCCTTAATGTCTTTTTTACTGTCGGCCAGTTCAAGAAATTTTGTGTATACCTTATCGAGTTTGTCTTTGTCAAGTTGAAAACCAAGTAGATTTAATCTATGTTTTAAAGCTGCCCTTCCACTTCTTGCCGTAAGACTAATAGAGGACTCGTTGATCCCCACTTCTACCGGATCTATGATCTCATAGTTTTCACGGTTTTTCAATACACCATCCTGATGAATGCCCGATGAATGAGCAAATGCGTTACGACCTACAATAGCTTTATTAGGCTGAATAGGCATGTTCATCAGGCTGGATACCAGCCTGCTGGTCCTGAAGATATTTTTTGTTTCAATACCCGTCTCAAGGCCAAGGTTTTTTCTGCTTTTGAGTATCATCACCACTTCTTCAAGGCTTGTATTACCTGCCCTCTCGCCAATACCGTTCATTGTAACCTCTACCTGCCGCGCACCGTTTATAACCCCTGAAATTGTATTTGCAGTGGCCATGCCCAGATCGTTATGACAATGCGTGGATATTACTGCTTTATCAATGTTTTTCACATTTTCTTTCAAATACCGGATCTTTTCACCAAATTCATCAGGGAGGCAATATCCTGTAGTATCCGGAATATTCAGCACTGTTGCCCCCGCTGCAATAACAGCTTCAATAACTCTGGCCAGATACTCGTTTTCCGTTCTTCCGGCATCTTCAGCATAAAATTCTACATCCTCAACATATTTTTTTGCATATTTTACAGCAAATACAGCACGTTCAATGATCTCGTCAGGATTAGAATTCAGCTTATAATGAATATGATAATATGAAGTTCCTATTCCTGTATGGATCCTTCCGGTTCTTGCATATTTGAGCGATTCAGCAGCAACATCAATATCTTTCTGAACTGCCCTGGTAAGGGCGCATATAGTTGGTTCATTAACAACCTTTGAAATTTCAACTACCGAATTAAAATCTCCGGGACTGGAAACAGGAAACCCGGCTTCTATAACATCTACACCGAGAGCTTCAAGGGCTTTTGCCACTTCTATCTTTTCAACAGTGTTTAACTGGCAACCCGGTACTTGCTCACCATCCCGAAGGGTAGTGTCGAAAATAGATACTTTTTCGCTCATTTTGATCTGGTTTTTATTTAGTTATTAAACATATATAATACAAAAAGCCATTCTCAAAAGTGAGAATGGCCCTTCAAATTTTTTATCATTTTACTCCATACCATTCTCACATTGGTACCTGAATACCAAGAAGAAGAAGAATAGCTAGTATGGAGCTGTAATTGATCATATTCCTTCTGTTATGCAGTTGCAAATATATTGATAAAAATCATTTTTTTACAAAAAAAAATAAAAAAATATAAAAAGGGATTCCTTCAATCGCTTATCATTTTTGAAACAACTTGATTACCTGCTACTTATAATTCTTCGCTTTTCAGTTAATCGGACATCGATGCTATAACATCATCAGTAACTTCAAGGTTGTGGTATACATTCTGGACATCTTCAATATCCTCAAATTCTTCGATCATGCGCAGTACTTTTTTTGCAGATTCGGTATCCAGTTCCTTGGTATCATTGGGTATACGCTGCAATTCAGCATTCTCAATCCCTACATTTAATTCATCAAGTTTCTTTTGTACACTTCCAAAATCCTCCAAGGCTGTAGTAATAATAAAAACATCTCCTTCCACCTCAAATTCCTCAACCCCGGCATCAATAATATCCAGTTGAAAATCATCAGGATCAAGTCCGTCATTCGGAACAGTAAATACTCCTTTGCGATCAAAAAGGAAATTCAGCGAGCCGTTCGTACCCAGGCTTCCACCACGCTTGTTAAAAACCGATCTGACATTTCCAACCGTACGTTGATTATTATCTGTCAGGCATTCAATGAAAACAGCAATGCCATGAGGGGCATATCCTTCAAAGGTGACTTCCTGCAGATCATTCCCGTCATCACTTGCTTTGCTAATGGCACGTTCAATATTATCCTTAGGCATGTTAACACCTTTGGCATTCTGTATGGCCAGGCGCAAACGCGGATTTGCCTCAGGGTCTGCACCCCCTTCTCTTACAGCTACATGGATCTCTTTTACAATCCGGGAAAAGATCTTACCCCGCTTTGCATCCTGGGCACCCTTCTTTCGTTTTATCGTTGACCATTTACTATGTCCTGACATTTCAAATTGATTTAATATTATTTTAAAAAACATGTAAAATTAAAAATTTCCATATTATTTTAAAATAACATTCGAAAAGCCGGTAATGAAATTTTATCCCGCGATCTTATAAAAAACCAATGGGATATTCAGGCCTCAATCTGTTTTATTCAACGGAATTCAAACATGATTAAAAAGAATACCGGTCAGCACGGACCAGGAAATTTTAAAAAAAACTGCAAAATCAGGAGCGCTAAGAAGCCAACCTGCTGGAAAGAATCTATGGTAAACCGGATAATTACCACGGAATAGCTACTTGCCGTCAGGCTTCAACAAGATATTGAACCTGAATTTCTTTTCCCGAAGAAACGCGTATTGAGTATTCATCGCCTATCAAATCAAAAAGCTCATGTAATTCATCTGAAACATTACAGCATGAAAAATCAACGCCATGCTCATTTGCAAGTTCATTGATATACATCAACCCTTCAAAGGCTTTGCTGTCGATAAATACAATGTTTTCCAGGTTTAAAAAAACATTCCTGCAATAACCTGAAAAAATTTCTGATACTTTCTCTATCAGGGAAGCTACATTCAGAAAATTTACTTTTCTGATGTTCACAAAACTGATCAATACCGATGAGTTGTTGAAACGTACCACATTAAACATAATAGTAAATATTAAGTATAAAACCTATGAACTTCACAGGGTGAAAATAGGCACGAATATGAAAGTATAATTAAAATACAAAGGTGATTTATTAACAATATTAACACAGTTTTTCACATACTGAATCCCGGATCAGTTAAATTCCGGGGACATCTTACCGAAAGAATAGTGTAAGGTTGATCATATCAGGCAATTAGCTTAAACCCTTTGCCATGAACATTAATGATCTGCACGGAGGGATCTTCCCTGAGGTATTTCCGAAGTTTAGCGATATATACATCCATACTTCGCGCGTTAAAATAATTATCATCAATCCAAATTGTTTTTAATGCAAAATTCCGCTCAAGTACAATATTTTTGTTATTACATAACAGTTTGAGCAATTCCGACTCTTTGGTAGTCAGCTTTTGCTCCTGGTCACCATGGATCAATAATTGTTTATTGGTATCAAATCTATATTCACCAATCCGGAATTCATTTTGTGTACTTAAGGCATTGTCTTTTTTTGTTCTTCGTAAAATGGCTTCCATCCTGAATACAAGTTCTTCCATACTGAAAGGCTTTGATATGTAATCATCAGCTCCTGCTTTAAATCCCTCAAGTATATCATCCTTCATAGTTTTGGCTGTAAGAAAAATAATAGGGATCTCTGAATTTGTGATCCGGATTTCACGCGCGAGGGTGAAACCATCTTTTACCGGCATCATCACATCAAGGATCAAAAGATCATAACGATTTTTTATAAAAGCCTTATAAGCCTTATCACCATCAGTATACCAGTCGGTGTCAAAGGATTTGACCAACAGGTACTCTTTCAATAAGGATCCCAGATTTTCATCATCTTCTGCCAGCAATACTCTTGTTTTCATAATTAAGTATGTGTTATTATTGTGGAAGGCATATCTCAAATGTTGTACCATTATTTAATTCACTCTCGATCGAAATATTACCGTTATGCTCTTCAACGATCTTCTTAACATAACTTAAGCCCAATCCAAAGCCTTTGACATTATGAACGTTTCCCGTTGATACACGGTAAAATTTCTCGAATATCCGGTGCTGATTCTCCTTTGTGATCCCTATCCCGTTATCTCTAATTAAAATATACAATCTTTCCTGTTTATTCTGAGTTTCAATAAAAATTTCAAGCTCTTCCCTGCTGTATTTTATTGCATTATCAACCAAATTTGAAAGCATATTGGTGAAATGGACAACATCTACCCTCGCCACAGGATTAACTGCATGCAGTGAAGGAATTATTAAACCATTCTTATTCCGTATCTGTATAGAAAAATTATTGATCACACCCTCAATGATCTCATGAACATCGACATTCCTGAATTTAAAATTGATTTTGCCCCTGTCAAAAATAGCCATCTGAAGAACTTTTTCCACCTGGTAGCCAAGACGTTTACTTTCTTTTGAAATCACAGATGATATATATTCGAAATTTTTCGATTTTTCAGGTATGGAACGGTCACTTAACATTTGTGATGCCAGGGAAATGGTAGAGATCGGCGTTTTCAATTCATGTGTCATATTATTGACAAAATCGCTTTTCATCTCAGAAAGCTTTTTTTGCCTGAAAATAATTATTATGGTAAGAGAAAAGGCAAATATAATGATCAGAGTAAGCAGAACAGATGAAAATCCCATAAATCCCAATGAATGCATAAAAAAATTCTTACGTGCCGGGAAACTTACTGAAAGATAATTAGACGAAGGATAAAAATCATACGGGAACAACCTAACCCTGTATACTCCATCTCTTATATCCTTATTGAATTTATCAGACTGGAAAACAACATCCAAATTCCATTTCGTAACGGCATATTCAAAACCAATATTGATGTTTCTGGCCATCAGTGATTTTCTTATGGCTTCTTCAAGCAATTCAGGTTTAACGCGTTTCTCAATCTCAGGTGTAACAGTAAACATTCTGTTAAGTAAATCATCAACAAAATCTTTTTGTAATGAATTATTCTGCCCGGCCGCAGAACCAAAAAGACGATTTCTTGGCACAGTGCTTAAACCCGCCGTGTATTCACCCGCCTGATCTGAACGGTCAAAAAATACTATTGTATCCTTTCCGTTTATGGTAACATTGGCTTGCATACGATTGCCATAACGCCCATGCTGTAATACAATGTTTTGCTGAATATCAAAATAACCCGTTCCCTGACCGGGCTTGAACTGAAATGTAGTATCAAAATTCAGCCCGTAATGATACCCGGTGTTTGAAGAATCTGTATACCCCGGATGAGAAGTAAAGCCGGGATTAAACCGCGAAACAACATGATTTAGTGTTTCCTGCCGTTGAACCTCATAAACAACCTCACCCAACGCCTGTCTAACCAACTGATCGAACTGCTTTTCCTTGACTTCAATAGCATTCTTGATCCAGTATGCCTGAACAACGATAAGACCTGTCATGGCTATTGCCATAAAACCGGCCAGAATCCAAATCCATTTCCTGCTCATAACAATACAAATATAAGATGAGCTTCGTTAAGGATGTAACAATTTAACAATCTTTAACATAAGTTTGATTTTGTTAACCTGATAATACAGTATTTTTGTTTTGTATGAAAAACATCACACGCCAATTATTAAAAAAAAGATTAAACAATATTAAAAACCGGCATAATAATTGTAATATTAAATAAAAAGAAAATACATCCGAAGGATAACAAATTATAAAATATTACGTATTACTATAGGAGTCTTTTCATAGATTTGTAATTAGGTTAGGGTTAACAAAAAAGGGGAATAAAACATTCTCCTTTTTTTATGTTCCTATTTTTGTTACTTTCCATCCCTATTATCAACTCCTCAACTTATCAGTCTGCATGAATAATACAGTTTAAAGTGCCAGTAACTTTTCGGCTGACTTCACCTGGGCGGGATCAATCCTGAAGACCGCTGATATTGACGGGATCGACCGGACAGCGGAAATTAATGAAGTAATAATTTTTTCATCTGAAAGGCCATAGATCTGTAATAAAAAATCAAGGGTTCTTAACTCATTCAGCAAATATCCGTTTGAAGATTTGTTGGAAATCAAATTGTACCTTATATGACGACCTTCATCCTCATGGCAAAAAACACTGAATTCCTTTAATATCCCTTCCCTGGGTTCTTTCATAACCAGATTATCGGTTTTTACAAATCCGGTAGCCAGTTTGTGGTTAAATATCCAAGATAAGCGATAATCGTCTTCTGCAGTTACTATCCCGAGTAAAATAAAATCAAATCCGGGGTCTAAAGACAGCTTATGTGATTTTTTCTTATTCACTGTGAGTATTCAGTTCAGGATTATCAAGTGCCTGTCTGGCCGCGTTTTGTTCAGCTTCCTTTTTTGAATTGCCTATTCCTCGACCTATTATCTCATCATATAAATGGATATGTGATATAAAAACAGGCGTATTGTCCTCCTTGCTGACTTCTTCAAAACTATTAAAAATTACATCTTTTCTGTTCTTCTGTCCCCATTCTATCACCCGGCTCTTAAAATCAGATTCTGTGCTTTGGAGTTTTGTAAGGTTAATATGGTTGCTGATAATCCTTTCCAGGATTATCTTTTTGGTTCTTTTAAAACCTTTATCCAGGTAAATTGCACCGATAAGTGCTTCAAGGGCATCACCATATACCGATTTATGGTTACCATTCGACATCCTGCAAACAACAAGATTACAAATTCCCAGCTTGATCGCCAGATAATTCAGGGTTTCCCTGTTTACGATCTTCGAACGCATCTGTGTTAGAAACCCTTCGTCCTTATCAGGAAAATTTTCAAAAAGATGTTCTGCAATTACAGCATCAAGAATGGAATCGCCCAGGTATTCGAGCCTTTCATTATTAACAGACAGTTCTTGTGAAACAAGGTGAGTTCCCGATTTATGAATAAACGCCAGCTTATACAATTGAATGTTTCTCGGCCTGTACCCAATAACTTCTTTTAACAATCTTAGAAATTTATTTTTGGGTAAAAGAGATCTTTCTTTTTGATAATCGGTTATATGATCCACCAATCAGGATGTAAACTTTTTAAATATGACCGACATATTGTGTCCTCCAAATCCAAAAGTATTGCTTAGTGCAATATTAACGGTTCGTTCCTGTGCCTTATTTATAGTAAGATTCAATTTGTTGTCAATTTCAGGATCAATATTTTTAAAGTTAATTGTAGGAGGAACAATATTGTTGCATATAGCTAATATTGAGGCAATTGCTTCAATGGCGCCGGCAGCGCCCAGCAAATGTCCGGTCATGGATTTTGTTGAACTGATGTTCATTTCATAGGAATGATCTCCGAAAACTCTTTTAATACCATTGGTTTCAGCAATGTCCCCTAAAGGGGTAGCTGTGCCATGTGCATTAATATAATCGATTTTGTCAGGACAGATGCCGGCATCCTCAAGTGCGTTTTTCATAACAAGATAAGCTCCATCACCTTCAGGATGCGGAGCAGTCAGGTGATACGCGTCGGCTGACATACCTCCCCCGGCAAGTTCTGCCAGTATAGTAGCACCGCGTTTTTTAGCATGCTCCAATTCTTCAAGTATGAGGGTGCCTGCTCCTTCTCCAATCACAAAGCCATCCCGTGTTCCGTCAAATGGACGGGACGCGGTTTGATATTCCTCATTATTTGTAGAGATAGCCTGCATAGCATTAAACCCGCCAACTCCAGGTTCATTAACGGCAGCTTCTGAGCCTCCTGACACAAATATATCAGCTTTACCCAACCGGATAAGATTATATGCATCAATTAATGCATTTGTCGAAGTCGCGCATGCCGAAACGGTGGCATAATTCGGCCCCCGAAAGCCGTATTTCATCGAGATCTGACCTGCTGCAATATCGGGAATCAACTTGGGTATAAAAAAAGGATTGAAGCGTGGTAATTCATCATTTATGACAAAATTTTTCATTTCATTATAGAACGTACCGAAACCACCGATACCCGAACCAAAGATTACCCCGACCCTGTCAAGATCAATTAAATCAAGATTAAGCCCACTGTTCTCTATTGCTTCAGCAGTGGAAATCATCGCGAACATGCTAAACATGTCCATCTTTCTGATTTCTTTCCGGTCGAAATAATCTTTGGGATCAAAATTTTTGATCTCACAAGCAAATCTTGTTTTAAACTTACTGGCATCAAAATGGGTAATCATACCACATCCGCTTACCCCCTTAATGAGAGCATCCCAATATTCTCCCACATTATTACCAATTGGTGTAATAGCTCCAAGACCTGTAACAACCACCCGATTTAATTCCATGAAGTCTGAGATTTCTTAGAAACTGATTTACTTTACGTTCTCTTCAATGTACTTGATTGCTTCTCCCACGGTGGCAATATTTTCAGCCTGATCATCGGGAATGCCAATGTTGAATTCCTTTTCAAATTCCATGATCAATTCAACCGTATCCAGTGAATCTGCACCTAAATCATTCGTGAAACTTGCTTCAGGTGTTACCTCATTTTCATCTACTCCAAGCTTATCTACGATAATTGCTTTTACTCTGGATGCAATATCAGACATAATTATAAATTTTAATTAATAAATAGGTTAAAAAATAACTGTGCAAAGAAATACAAATAATTAAAAAAAATCAAACAAAAAATTTTATTTCTTTGGCGAAGATACGCCTTTTTTCATTTTTTTTGATTTATTTTTAGATCATTACAAAAAAACAGGCTGAAATAAGAAAAATGATCCGGCACGAAAGACCCCTTGTAATAAAACTCATTAAATTTTGATATTTAATAATTTATGCTTTATATATCTTTGAGCCTTAATTTATTCGCGATTGCTTTATAAACCAGAAAATACATTCCGAATTCTTACATAATTACAATAGCCCTGTTATGATTAGAATAGCCATTTTTGCCTCAGGTTCGGGAACCAATGCACAAAAAATCATCGGGTATTTTACAGGACATCCTTCCATACAAGTGGCTGCACTGCTCTCTAACAAACCTGATGCCTATGCACTGGTAAGAGCTGAAAATGCCGGGATTCCAACATATACCTTTACCCGGGATGAATTCTATAAAACAACTAAAATTGCCCGGTATCTTGAAAAGATGGACGTCCTTGCCATTATATTAGCCGGATTTCTTTGGCTTGTGCCTGAATATCTGATCAAAAGATATCCCGGACGCGTAATCAATATTCATCCTGCACTGTTGCCCAAATATGGTGGCAAAGGAATGTACGGAATGAGGGTGCACCGGGCAATAATTGAAAACGGGGAAAAAGAATCAGGCATTACTATTCACCAGGTAAATGAACATTATGATGAAGGAGATATCATTTTCCAGACCCGTTGCAGAATCTCCTCCGACGATACACCCGAATCATTGGCAGCAAAAATTCACGAGCTGGAATATAAACATTACCCGCGGGTAATTGAAGAATGGCTGACTAACCTGATGCATGAATAATAAAGGCTGAAGATGCGGTTGATTAACCGCGAAGTGTTTTCAATACATTTATATAACCTCAACATCAATTAATATATAACTATCTGCTATCAGAACAAAAGCTTTTTGTATATTTAATGTCTGTCCATAAAGTCCCCCATTTGCTGCATTACGCTTGTCCGGGAATTGCTCATTTGCTACAAGTAAACTCCGCGTTTCCGGACCGCGCGAGCCTTGCAAATTGTACTTTCTGAACAGACACATGGCCAAGTAAACATTTTGACGATGTAAATTTAGTTTTCTTACAAATGTCCTGGAAATCGAGCATTACTTTCCGTTTAAACCTGTACCTGCTTATAGGCGCAGCTGTCATATATTTCCTGGCTATATTTTACAATTTCAGGGTTTCAAGAAATATCATGCTGCAAAAAACAATTTCCAATATAGAGCAAAAAGTAAAAGTGGCTGTTAGTAATGTTGAAGAAGTGATCAATCCGGTAAAGAATATTGCCGGTTCTTTTACCGGGATCCTCCCCCTGCTCAACTATTCTGAAGAAGGTATACAAGCCCTGCAAAGGACTGTAATAAATATTAATCCCAACATTTTCGGCTGTTCTGTTTTGCTTGAACCTCTTTATGATACCGGCGACTCGGTTGTCCGCACCTACTTTGCACATAAAACCAACGGAGATTCTGTTATTCAATATGTAAGTAACCACAATTACTTTGATAGTATTCCATCCGTTTTTGATAATATCAAAGAAGAAAAAATAGCTGCATGGACGGAACCATGGAGTGATAAAACCCTTGACAATGAAGCTATTGTCAGTTATTCAATTCCTTTGTTCGACACGGCAAAAACAGCTCCGCGATTTATCGGAATGATCATGGTGGATCTTAAGGTAGAATGGTTAAAGGAATTGATGGGGAAAATAAAGATTCTGGATAACGGATACGGGATACTCCTGGATTCGGAAAGTAATATAATTGCCGCACCTGAAAAACATATCAGCAGTTTTTCAAAAGACGAGCTAATAACAATTCAGATGAAACAAATCAATGATATATTGATCAATGACAATCCCATTTTTTTACCGGGAAAAAGAATTGACGGGAAAAATGCTGCTTATATATTATCGATGAAATCAACACCCTGGTTTGTAGGAGTGATTTTCCCCGTGAAAGAAGCTTTTACAGATATCAGGAAGCTTTTTTATGTGATCCTCACTGCAGGGATCGTTGGATTCATCTTT
The DNA here is from genome assembly GCA_964492185.1 of uncultured Bacteroidales bacterium. Taxonomy (GTDB): domain Bacteria; phylum Bacteroidota; class Bacteroidia; order Bacteroidales; family UBA10428; genus JAFGSZ01. Next base: position 20,903 of record CAZBJH010000012.1, read on the forward strand.
TTCTGGTTGTTACTGGTCTTCATATCGAGAAGAGTATTTCGTCCCCTGACAAATCTGTCGAAAGCAACCCGGCTGATATATAAAGGAAATTACAATACCGATCTTCCCGAAGTAAAAAATGTCAGTGATGAAGTAGCTCAGCTTACCCGTTCATTTGAAGCTATGCAGGAACGGATGAGCCGGCAAATAAAAAATTACCGCCTTACATTGGAAGAAAAGCGGAATCTTGAGCACGAATTAAAAATTGCCAGCCATATTCAGGCCAACATGATCCCATCTGATAACCCGCCTTTTCCGGAACATAAAGAATTTGAACTTCACAGTACAATATATCCTGCAAAAGGTGTTGCGGGTGACTTCTACGATTACTATTTTATTAATCCCGGCAGGCTTTTTTTCATGATTGGTGATGTTTCGGGTAAAGGAGTGCCGGCTGCTCTTTTTATGGTAAAAGCCGTTACTTTGCTGAAACGTGAAGCCTTAACAAGAGCTACACTTGATGAGGTATTGTTTAATGTAAATAATCTATTATTCCGGAACAATGAGGCATCGATGTTTGTGACTGCCATTTGTGGAATACTTGATATAGATACAGGGAAAGTGATCCTTGCCGATGCGGGGCATACCCACCCGTTGTTCGGGCTGAACAGCAATTTCGAATTCAGCCCGTTGAAGAAAAATGTTCCCCTTGGAATAAAAGAGAATGTTCGTTTTGCACAAAAGGAATACATGTTAAAAAAGGATCATACCCTTATATTATATACTGATGGCGTAACAGAAGCTGCAAACACAAAAGGTGAATTTTATGGCCCCGAACGTTTGAAAAAGCTATTACAGAATAAAAATCACCTTACGCTTAAGGAAATCAGCAATATCATCCGTATCAGCCTGGAAGATTTTATGTATGGATTGAAACAAACCGACGATACAACCGTTTTAATTATACGTTACTATGGTAAAAATGCGGACAAAAAAAATATTCATAATAAATGATATCAGCGAGCTGGTGAAGATCAATACATGTATTGAAGAAATATTCAATGAATGGGAGCTACCATTAAAAAACAAGTTAAAAATACTGCTGGCCGTTGAAGAGATCTTTGTCAATATTGTAAATTATGCCTATGACGATGATCTGAAACACAAAATCGATGTTGTCTTTTCCTATAAACAAAAATTATTAACGATCAACATATCAGATAAAGGTAAAGCCTTTGATCCCGTAATATATGATGCTTCATGGAACATCTCCAGGCCGGTTGAAGAAAAAGAGCCCGGGGGAATAGGAATACATATGGTGAAATCAGTAATGACCGAGGTACGGTATATTCGGCAAAACGATCAAAATATCGTAACTTTAAAAAAATTATTATAAAAAAGAAACATCCGCGAAATTAAGTTGCACAATATCAGCTAAATAATATAAATTTATTCTTGTAAAATGAAAATTCAGGAAACCAAATCGAATGATGTTTACATCATAAGCCTTAGTGGTAAAATTGACACAACCAATTACAGGTCTTTTGAAGAAAAAATAAAAAAGGCACTTGAAAAAGAAAGCAGGTTCCTTATCGATTGCACAAATCTTGAATACATCAGCAGTGCCGGAATCAGAGTTTTTTTAATGGCGCTTAAAGCAATAAACAACAAGAATGGCGAATTAAAGTTATGCGGGTTGCGTGAAGAGACTAAAGAGATCTTTGACCTGTCCGGATTCTCTGATTTCTTTGATACTTATTTTTCACAGGACGAAGCCTTAAAAAGTTTCAGTTAATAAATAAACCAATATGACACATTTTTTAACTATTCCCGAAGAAATTTACCTCCTGGGACTGAATGAAGAAGGTGAACCACTGCAATCATTCAGTTATCGCCGGAACATTGTGATTGCAGGTGCTGTTTTAATGGATCTGGCATTGCAAAACAGGATAGATACGGATATTAAGAATATCATCCCCGACAATACCCAGCCTACAGGTGACTATGTGCTGGATGAAGTATTAAATGATATTAAAAACTCCGGTAAACCAAGACAGATAACTTCCTGGTTAGCGGAAATAAGCCATCGTGTACCGGTATTGAAAGATGCGATATTAACCAACCTGATCAGGAAAGGCGTATTAAAGGTAGAAAATCAGCAGGTACTGTGGTTTTTCCATAAGCGAAAATATCCTGTCGTTGAAGACAATGAGATCACAGAAGTAATGGAGCGCATACGAAAAAGCGTATTCAGCGGAGATATTCCCGATTTCCGCGATATCGTAATTATCAGTCTTATATTTAACGGTGACATGCTCGAACTTGTGTTTGATAAAAATGAAATCGGAAAGTATTCAAATCGCATCGAACAGCTTGCAAAAATGGACCTCGTGGGACAAGCCGTTTCAAAATCAATGAAAGAACTTACCCTTTCGGTTTCACTGGCTATGAAAACAAAGGAATTGCTCGGCATCAAAAACACGCGAGAAAAAATGGATGAACTGGTTGAAACAATGAAAGAAAAACTGAATGTAGAGAAAGATGAAGATTTGCCTGATTGGTTGCAAAAAGGAACGGAACAATATAAAAAGACTCTGCAATTTATTGAGGAAACCGGCACCAATGAGATTATATACGATCCTTATGCCAAAAAATACAAACGCCGGCAATATGGCTACCCGGGTGCGGGACGGAATTTTTATTGACAGATCTAAATAGAGTCTGTCTATATAGTCGTTAAATAGTTTAATTGGCCATATGTCTGTTCAGAAGGTTCCATTTGCAAGGCTCGCGCGGTCCGGAAACGCGGAGTTTACTTGTAGCAAATGAGCAATTCCCGGACAAGCGTAACGCGGCAAATGGGACTTTATGGACAGACACTAAATATTATCCAGCCTTGATAAGGTAACTGTCTTTACCGAATCAAAAGCAGTCATGTACTCTTCCCTAACCGGCTCCACGGGAGGGGCTTCCACCTTTAAGGGATCAACTGCACTGCCATTCTTATAAAACCTGAAATCCAGGTGTGGCCCTGTAGAGAGGCCCGTGCTGCCGACATATCCGATTATATCTCCCTGCTTTACATAGTATCCGTTTACTATACCCTTTCCATAGCGGTTTAAATGCAAATAAGCAGTGGTGTATATACTGTTGTGCCTGATTTTTAGCATGTATCCTCCTCCCTTGGTATATGCCTTTTTTATGACCTTTCCGTCACCAATGGCATGAACAGGAGTACCTGCAGGTGCTGCATAATCAACTCCCAGATGGGGCCGTCTTATTTTTAATATCGGATGCAGGCGGCTGTGGGAATATCTGCTGCTGATCCTGGAAAAGCGCAGGGGGGCTTTCAAAAAAGCCTTTCTTAAACTGTTCCCCTCAAGGTCATAAAAACTTTCGGTACTGTCCTGTACAAAAGGTATTGCATAAAAATCGGCTCCTGAATGCCTGAAATAGGCAGCTGTAATTTTACCAATGCCGGCAGAAAGGCTGTCAACATAATGTTCATTATAAATAACAGACAAACTGTCCCCGGGCTGCAGGCCGAAAAAATCAATGCTCCAGGCATATATCTCCGAAAGCTCAATAGCCAGCAAGGGATGTACATCATTATCGATCATAGCATTCCAAAGTGATGTTTCTATGACCCCGGTGAAAGTTTTCTCAACAACAGAGACCTCTTTTTCTTTCCTGCTAATCCTTAGGCTGTCGGTAAAATCAAAAGTTATATATTCAACTGGTGTATGTTCATAAATGAAGAATTTCAAGGTTTTCAGGCTATCCCTGGATAAAAAAACCACATAATCGTTATTCGCTCGGATCTTTCGTACATCAAAAATATCATCGCGGGCAGTTACCAGTTCCTTAAAACCCCATTCGGGCATATTATAGGTACGTAAAAGATCTGCCAGGTTCTGATTCCTTCTGATCCTACCCCTTTCCATCTCAAAAGAATCAACAGGTATATCGTATATCATCCTTACAGCCTCAGGAGCAATCAATGTATCGACTTCAGCCGCTATAGTTATGTTTTCACCCATGCGGCCCCTGTAATCCTGAATATAACGAAAAACAATTATACCTAGTACGATAACCGGCAATGCTATAATAAGTAATTTTTTGATATTCATACCTGATCAGTTTACAACAACATTTATAATCTTACGTGGTACGATGATAATTTTTTTTACCTGTTTTCCCTCTGTCCACTTTCGCGCATGTTCATGTTCAAGCACTGTTTTTTCTATTTCTTCCTGTTTCATATCCACAGGTAAAATGATCCTGAACCGTAATTTGCCATTAAAAGATACCGGGTATTCAAAGGTCTTCTCCTCCAGAAATTTTTCCTCATACTCAGGAAATTTCTCATAGGCAATAGTAGTGTGATGGCCATACTTTTCCCATATCTCTTCACTAATATGAGGGGCAAAAGAGGCCAGTAGCCTGATGAAATCTTCAGCAGTGTTTTTGCTTATTTTTTTCACCTTCATACAATGATTTGTAAAAATCATCATCTGTGATATGGCTGTATTAAACCTAAAGTTCCCGATGTCCTGCTCCACTTTCTTAATGGTATGGTGTAAAATCTTTAAGGTTTCATTCTTTTCCTCACCTTCAGCAATATTGTTTGTATCGGCAAAAAATTTATAAACCTTGGCCAGAAAGCCATAAACACCCTTTACCCCTTGTTCAGACCAGGGTTTGGTAGTATCGAGAGGGCCCATGAACATTTCATATAAACGCAAAGCATCAGCCCCGTATTTTTTTACCACATCATCGGGATTAACAACATTTTTAAGTGATTTGGACATTTTGGCCACGATCTGTGTCAATTGCTCTCCCGTATCACGTTGGTAAAACTTACCATCCCTCTCCTCTGCCATATCGGAGGGTACTTTTGCCCCAGTACGTGTTTCGTATGCAAAAGCCAGTATCATACCCTGGTTAAACAGCTTTTTATAAGGTTCATTGTTGGAGACAAAACCAAGATCGAACAGCACCTTATGCCAGAAACGGCTGTAAAGCAGATGCAGCACGGCATGTTCCGCCCCGCCTATATAAAGGTCGACAGGCATCCAGTATTTTTCCAGCTCCCTGTCAAATGGTTCATCCGTATTTTCAGGGTCAATATACCGCAAATAATACCAGCATGAACCGGCCCATTGAGGCATGGTGTTTGTTTCCCGGCGTCCTTTCCTGCCATTCCGGTCTTCAACGGTCAGCCACTCTCCGGCATTGGCCAACGGGGATTCCCCGCTTTCACCCGGCTGGTATTGTTCCAGTTCGGGAAGCTCAAGGGGCAGCTCATCCTTGCCCAGCACGGATATTTCACCGTCTTCCCAGTGGATCACCGGGAAAGGTTCTCCCCAATATCGCTGCCGGCTGAATAGCCAGTCCCTGAGTTTGTAATTAACCGCTTCCTTTCCCAATTCTTTTTCTTCCAGCCATTTGATCACGGTGCATATACCATTCTCCTTGTTCATACCATTAATGTCAAGGCCGGTTTCCGCATCAGCCGAGTTAATGTATATCCCGTCCCCTGTCCAGCAGGCATTGTGGTTCAGCACCTTCTCCCTTGTTTCCTGATCGGTACCGGCCGGGTCCATGATAGGTTCAACGGGCAGACCGAACTTCTTTGCAAATTCAAAGTCGCGGGTATCATGAGCCGGCACCGCCATGATGGCTCCCGTTCCGTATCCCAGTAATACATAATCTGCCACCCATACCGGTATTTTTTTGCCGTTCACAGGATTGACCGCGTACCGGCCGGTAAACACACCGGTTTTTTCCCTGGCCAGGTCGGTACGGTCGAGGTCCGATTTCAACGAGGCGGTATGAATATAATCCATTACTTCATCTTTCTTACCCGGCATTGTCAGCCGTTCAACCAGCTCATGTTCAGGGGCTACCACCATATAGGTGGTCCCGAAAAGCGTATCGGGCCGGGTAGTGAACACCCTCAGTTTTTCTTTTATCCCTTCGGGCTGAAAATCAACCTCGGCACCGGTGGATTTGCCTATCCAGTTGCGTTGCATATCCTTAACACTTTCAGGCCATTCAGTCAACTCATCCAGTCCTGTCAGCAATCGTTCGGCATACAATGATATTCGCAGCATCCATTGCTTCAGGTTCCTGCGCTTTACAACATGCCCGCATTTCTCATGACTTCCGTCCGTCAGAACTTCTTCATTGGCACAAACTATCTTACAGTGATCACACCACCATACCTGCGCATTATCGTAATAAGCAAGGCGGTGGTCATTGATAAATGCTTTTTCAGCTTCAGGTCCCTGTTCCCTGATCGCTGCAGGCACCTTAAGTTCACTGATGGGGCGGCCTTTCTGCTGCTCCTCGTCAAACCATGTATTAAATAATCGGGTAAAGATCCACTGTGTCCATTTGAAATAATCAGGGTCAGTGGTATTAATCTCCCTGTCCCAGTCATAGCTCAACCCCAGCGATTTGATCTGCCGCCTGAAGGTATCACAGTTCTTATTGGTAATAACTGCCGGATGTTTTCCGGTCTGGATAGCATATTGCTCCGCCGGCAACCCGAAAGCATCCCAACCCATGGGGTGTAATACATTGAAACCTTTCATCCTCTTGTACCTGGAGACAATATCGGTAGCCGTATATCCTTCCGGATGGCCAACATGCAGTCCGTCACCTGAAGGGTAAGGAAACATGTCCAGCACATAAAATTTCTTTTTTCCCGGGTTGGCCACTACTTTGAAGGTTTTGTTCTCTTCCCAGTATTCCTGCCACTTTTTTTCAATTTCGCTGAAATTATAATCCATTCTTTTCTGCCTGGTTACAGGGTTTTTATATATGAGGAACAAAAATAACAAAACTTACTGAATAGCAGCAAAGATTCAATTGATGATATATTAACGGATCATGGTTTTAGTTGAAAACCTGAAAGTGGAGAAGAAGGATTATCTGATTTTTTTATATCTTTGCGCCTTCCGGTCCCGTAGTTCAATTGGATAGAATGTCAGATTCCGGTTCTGAAGGTTGTGGGTTCGAGTCCCGCCGGGATCACAATATAATTTGACTGTTACGTGCTTTCACTCCGGGCCTGCTGAAAAATACCAAAGAAATTTATACTCAGCATGATGCGATGACTACCTGTTTGTAAAGGGCAAGTTTTTTGCCTAATATCTATTAAAACCTTTGTATTTATTAAGGACACTAAATAGAAATGCTTTAGTGGTTACAAACCAAAACCTGCAAATTAATTAAAATAAATATAGCCTTTAAAAAAATGATATATACTGTATAATAATCGAAACACTTTGCAATTAACTATTAACCTGTACTGTACTGTACTATTCTATTCTTTAACATATAGTATTTATTCACTATTATGAACTTTTAGCTCCGGAAAGCCAAAAATGCAGAGTAAATAACTATTGATAGTATTAACTTTACTCCTTACAATGAAAAATTTCATTAACATACTAACGGCCCAGTAGCTCAACCGGACAGAGCATCAGACTTCGGATCTGAGGGTTGGGGGTTCGAATCCTCCCTGGGTCGCTACAGTAAAGTGCTTTTCAATCCGTCGATTTCAGAGTATCATGGATTTCCATCCTGCCGGTTAATCTCAATGTCCTTAACACCAGACTTATATAACTATTATATAAAATTCTATTCCTTTTCTGTTTTATCAGGCAGTAAACGATTATACAGCCATGCAAAAACCGCTCCGCCAACCAGGCCGTCGATCAAACCCCAGGCAAGTCCGATAATACTACCCAGGGCACTGATATTATATCCTAAATATACTACCCCAAGTACTGTTTTTTCACCGGAAGCACCATTAATCAAAATGATCCACCATGTCATCAGAAAAATCCCGAAACCCAGGATCAGTGAAGCTGCTAAGGAAAATGATTTTACATTGATTTTCATGTTGTTGATTTTTAAAATTATACAAAAAGGAGAGAAGAAAATAACATGAAATGAAATAATAATCTCAATTTTATATGCAGTTTAAGGATTTTTTGCATTAAAGTCAATTAAACAGACCAAAATCTTAGAACAGCTACAAATACCCGTATATAAACTGTATTATACATGCTTCAGGTTTGAGATAGCTGCAGGACATACACAACTAAAGATGTCCTTCAACATAATGCAGAATACTCATCCATTTCTATGAACCTTTAGCCCCGAAAAGCCAATAATGCAGGCTAAAATCGTTCATTGGCAGCTTTATTATTCTATGCAAAGAAATATTACAAATCGATATCGGATACTTTAACATCCCTGATAGTAATATCTCCTTCCGTGGAAATCAGGATTTCTACCTCCGTAAGATCTCTTTCAAGTGTAATCTCAAATCCGTTGAACGCAGTATCCTGAAAGCCTTCAACCTCATCAATGATAAAACCCTCAAACTTAAGGGCTATAGCCTTAAATACAATTGGCGGAAGCTCTTCTTTCTCTACTTCAGATTCCGTAAAGATCCAATTGCCGGCGTCATCAAACCCTGCTTTTCTTTCTGCCTTTTCTGTAGTAAACTCAACCTCCCAAAGGGCATCATCCTTATCCCAGTCCACATCCCGGGCATCTGCATAACGGGCAGCAAACGCTTCTCTCACTTCCTTTGGCGGGCCAAATGCCTGGCCACAGGCAAGACAACTAAAAATAATACATGCAATGAATAATAGTGATCTTTTCATGATAAAATAATTTAAAGGTGATAAACATCATACTACGAGTTTATTTAGAATGTTCGAGATCAAGGCGCGTTAACATTTTAAACCGCTGAATACTAAAGTATTTGAAAATTTAAATTTTGAGCAGCAACGCAGATATCGGACATTATGTACAGGCACTACTTAATTTAACAAGTTAATAAATTGTTTGTAAAATGCGAATATCTCTCGAAAAAATATGACCCTTATAAATATGTATTAAAAAAAATAAAATAAAAAAAAGGCACCAAAAAATGGCGCCTTTTTAATTATATAAAAAAACTTTATAAGTTGTCAAACGGATCACCCTGCCTTGAGGAATAATTTATTTTCAATGCACTTGCTTTTCTAAGTTCCTGCTTTACATCGGTGACAATACCCATTTCAACATTATTATCCACTTTCAGGGAAACAGTCATTTTTGGTCTTTCGTTTTCATCCATCTTCTCCCGTTCTGCCGAAATAAACTCCCTGATCCTTTCTTTTGATGCAAAGGCATCATTTAACTGTATCCGGGGATATGTACCGTATACCTCTGTACTCCTGGGCTGACCGATATAAATATAACTAACAAGCGACCTGTTTTCCAATTTCCTGATCTCTGTTGCATAAGGCACTCGCAATCTCACCATCACAGTTACTTCTTTCATTACTGTAGTTACCATAAAGAAAAAAAGTAACATAAAAACAATATCCGGTAAAGATGCTGTGGAAATGCCGGGCATTTTTTTCTTTCCTGAGCGTTGAAATCTGGCCATTTTATTGTCCTCCTATATTTTTCGGTTCGGCTTCTGATATGGCCAGGGGATATATTTCCTCGATCGCATCCTTCTTGGGCCTATCCGCCTCCCCCTTCATATCAGTATATTTCTCTCCAAAACGTTGCATAGCCAATTCATTACGAAGCTCGTTATAAGCTGCAACAAGCTCATTCTGGACAGCAATATATGCACCGTATGAAGTACCATTATCAGTCTGAATGGATATCACATGATTCTTTGTTACCTCTCGGGTGCCAAAGTAAGGAACCTCTAACGGGGTTTTTGCCGGCAAATCCGGATCATTGTTCGGATTGGCAATAAACTCCTTAGCTGCTTCCCTGATATCAGATATATCCATCAGCTCATTTTCAACCATCAGCTGATCATTCTTATTCACCAATACAAGAAAAATATTCCTTTCCCTGATCTTAATATCGTCTTCCGGAACTTCTTCATCCGGCATTGGCGGTAACTGGCGGCTTAATCCCGAATCAGTGTTCATGGTGGTGGTCACAAGGAAAAAGATCAGCAAGAGAAAGGCAATATCCGCCATTGATCCTGCATTGATCTCCTGTAATTCTCTTTTTGCCATATTCTATATGTTTTTAAACACCCTTTTGATAATCATACAAATAATATACCAAAAGATAGAAAATAATACTATTTGAATACCCTGTAAATCTCGGAAAAGATCATTCCTAAGAATGCTGTTCCCCCGAGAATGTATGCAACATTCAGTCCGGTCCCTACCCATTTTACTTTTTCCGGAACATTGTCGCTGCCCTGATAGCCTTCCATACGCAGGGGCACATCACTTGAAATGGCATAGGATATACCTACTATGACAGCGATAACAACCAATACAATAAGCGCCCTGATAGCATTTTTCGGATGGGCAATAAGATAGATCAGGGAAAATACCAGGGTAGTTGCGGCAGCAATTCCCAATAATATGTATGCCCATATCAATATGCTATTGGTAGCTACCGGTTCAACATAGTTGGTCCCTTCCGTTCCCGGTACATTGTTACCAAAATAAAACCATATAATAAAAACCAGCGATATTGCAAACAGTACATATAAAAATATGGATACTATCCGCTGTAGTGTATTTGACATAATCAATTACTTTTTAATGTTATACTTTACGAGTAAATCAATCAATGAAATTGAAGAATCTTCCATATTGTTAACAATGCCGTCAATCTTTGATAAAAGATAGTTATAAAAGATCTGAAGTATAACAGCAACGATCAGACCGGATACGGTAGTAATCAAAGCCACACTAATAGGTCCTGCAACCAGGCTGGCATTAACATCACCAGCAATACGTATGGCATCAAAAGCCTGTATCATACCAAGAACTGTTCCCATAAAACCAAGCATGGGAGCGATAGCGATAAATAATGAAATCCAGCTCAGGTTTTTCTCAAGCAAACCCATCTGAACGCTACCGTAGGAAATAATTGATTTTTCAACAACCTCAATTCCTTCTTCCATACGGTCAAGTCCCTGGTAGAAGATACTTGCAACCGGGCCACGGGTATTCCTGCATACCTCTTTTGCTGCTTCTACTCCTCCTGATTCAAGAGCTTCTTCAATTTTGTTCAATAATTTATCAGTATTGGTTGTGGCAAGATTCAGATAAATAATTCGTTCAATGGCCAGTGCCAGACCGAAAATCAAACACAAAAGAACGAATCCCATAAATATGGCACCACCCTCGATAAATTTGGCTTTGATCTGTTTATGTAAGGTCGTGGGTTCTTCTGCTTCTGTTTCGTCAACCGGGTCTTCCTCTACAGCTTCCTGAATTGTATCATTTTCTGCAGCCATTGTGTCATCTATCATCTCCGCTGTTGATTCATCAGGCTGACCCTGTGCACTTACTTGAGTTGATACTCCAAAACCAAGTATCGCGATCATTGCTAAAAATGCAAAAAGTTTTTTCATGACTTATTTATTAGCTTTTAATTAATATTGATTTTTATGTTTTTTCAAATGTTTATAAATCACAAACTTAATAATCATTTCTGAAATGTTCCCAAATTTATAAAAAAATCAGGGAATCTTATTAAAATTCGAATACTTTATTATTTATCTAAATTAAGTGCTCGAACCCGGCTATCCCTTCTGTTCGAATCCGCTTTATGATCGATGTAAACTGTTTTCTTATGTAAAGAACCTTTTTTCATGCACGCCGCGGAGAGAGAGGGATTCGAACCCTCGATACCGTTTCACGCGGTATACACACTTTCCAGGCGTGCGCCTTCAACCACTCGGCCACCTCTCCTCAAAATGGCCTTAACACCATTTTTTTCAAGGCCGAAAATTACAAAAAAAAAATTAAACGCGAATTATATTATTGTTATTTCTCCTTTCAATGAACTATTCAGCAACCGATTAATGCTTTCACTATTTTTTTCTTTTCCCAAAACCACCATGAGCTTGGCAACGGCAGCCTCCGTTGTAATATCCCTGCCATTGATCACACCTGCCTTAATCAGTTCAATGCTTGTTTCATATGCCCCCATTTCAACACTTCCTTCTGCACACTGTGTAACATTCATTATGATCAATCCGCCCGATACCGCTTTTTCAATTTTCTGTAAAAACCAGGTATCATCCGGTGCGTTACCTGCCCCAAAAGATTCAAGAACCACAGCACGCAAACCATCAATAGCTAAAAGTGCATCAACCACTTCACGGGTAATACCCGGAAATATCTTAAGAATTGCTATCCTTCTTTCCAGCCTTGTCAGAGTTGAAAATTTCAAATCCCCTGCCGTGTAATGAATCGCTGAATAATTATATTTGATGCGTATACCGCTTTCAGCCAGTGCAGGATAGTTGGGTGACTGAAAAGCATTAAAATCCTCTACGTTGTTTTTTATCGTTCGGTTGCCCCGGAAAAGCCTGTTTTCAAAAAATACACCCACCTCAGGAACCACCGCTTCATCTCCTTTCTTTGCAGCAGCGATCTCAACCGCGGAGATAATGTTCTCTTTCCCGTCAGTCCTTAAAGTTCCCAAAGGTAATTGTGACCCGGTAAATATTACCGGTTTATCCAGGTTTTCAAGCATAAAACTCAGGGCAGATGCCGAATAGGACATCGTGTCTGTGCCATGCAATATCACAAACCCATCATAATTGTCATGGTTATCTTTTATGATCCCTGACAGTTTTATCCAAACATCAGGACTTACATTAGATGAATCTATCGGGGGGTTAAATGAATATGTGGAAATATTGAATCCGAATTTCTTTAACTCAGGCAGTACAGATAATATGTCTTCAAAAGGTACGGGTGACAAAGCACCGGTTTCCGGATCCTGTACCATACCTATTGTGCCTCCTGTATAAATAATCAGTAAAGATGTTTTTCTCACATTCAATAAATAAACCTTTAATGTTGTGTTTTTATTACAATAATCTGTTTATAGACTGGGCAAAATGTTTCACTGGTCGTGTGTCTGTTCAGAAAGTTCCATTTGCAAGGCTCGCGCAGTCCGGAAACGCGGAGTTTACCAGTCGTAAATGAGCAATTTCCGGACAAGCGTAACGCGGCAAATGGGACTTTATGGACAGACACTAATTAACTTATCCTGAAAACTTCAAGCGCATTATTTGTTGTAATACCTGCTACGGTTTCTATCCCTACATTATGTATCTCCCCCACTCTTCTTGCTATATACAGCAGGTATGCACTTTCATTCCTTTTCCCCCTTTTAGGTACAGGTGCAAGATACGGAGAATCCGTTTCCAAAACAATATGATTTAAATCAATATGCGCAACTACTTTATCAAGACCAGCATTTTTAAAAGTAACAATGCCGCCAATACCAATCTTAAATCCCAATTTAATAACCCGTTCGGCTTGCTCAACAGTACCGGTAAATGCATGAAAAATACCTTTAATACCCTGTCCTGCAAACTGATCAAGCACCGCGAATATTTCCTCAAATGATTCCCGGGCATGAATTACCACGGGTAAATTTTTTTTAAGAGCATAATCCACCTGAAGCCTGAAAGCTTCTGTCTGCTGTTCTTTATATTTATCCTCCCAATACAGATCAATACCTATTTCGCCAACACCATAATACTTATTCTTTTCTAACAATGAAAATACTTCCTGAAGATTATTCCTGAAATTTGCATCCACGGAAGAAGGATGAAGACCCATTAACGGAATACAACAGTCAGGGTAGTCAGCTACCATAGAATGCAAACGGGCCGCCGAAGTAAGATCAATATTTGGCAGTACGATTCGCCCGACTCCGTTTGCAAGGGCATTTTCCATTACCATTTCCCTGTCTTCGTCAAAATCCGGCAAATACAAATGAGAATGAGTATCTATCAGATCCATAATGCAACTAAATCATGGTTTGAAACTTCAAAAATACATGAAGTTCAGGATGTTTTATATATTTTCCCCGGTAAACATTTTACCAGTCCGTTAAATTCAAGGTTCAACAAAGTTGTGGAAACCATACTTACGGGAAGTTTACTTTCCATACATATCTGATCTACAGAAAGCTGTCTTTGCTGTTTCAGTATCTCAAGAAGGAGGGATTCCTGATCAGACAGATCGTTAAATAAGGTTTTTTGTAATGCTTCGGGTTTTTCCTGTTCTGGTTCCCATCCCATGATGTACTCCAGATCTTTAATGTTTTCTATCAAGGCCGCCCTGTTGGTCTTAATGAGTTTATTACATCCTTCCGAGTACTTATCGGACGTCCTTCCGGGAAATGCAAAAACATCACGATGATATGAACCCGCCATGTCTGCAGTGATAAGTGCTCCCCCTTTATTTGCCGATTCAACAACAATAGTAGCATCAGCCAGACCGGCAATTATGCGGTTACGCTTAACAAAGTGTGGTGGTTCCGGTTTCTGGTTATGCGGAAATTCAGAAACTAATCCTCCCTGTTGTTCGATCTGTACTGCAATCCTTTTATGCAAAGAGGGATATAAGAAAGAAAGTCCGTGACCTAATACCGCACCTGTTCGAAGATGATATTTCAATGCTGATTTATGTGCGCATATATCAATACCATAAGCAAGTCCGCTAATGATCAAACAATCATGATCTCTTTCATAAATACCACGAATAAGCTCTTCACATTTTTCCCGGCCATATCCCGTAGCATTTCGCGTACCTACCACACTGATCACCTTCCTGTGATTGAGATTGATATTCCCCTTAACATAGATAGCCAGGGGAGCATCTTCACAATTTTTAAGCCGGAACGGGTAATCCCCGTCAAGATAAAAATAAAAACTGATATTGTTTTTAAGTATATAATCCAGTTCCTTTTCAGCCTTCGGAAAAACATTCTTTGGTTTTATCAAAGCAGCCAGCTTTTGTCCAATGCCCGGAATTTTTTCAAGATTACCTTTTTTCTCCCTGAAAATTGCCTCATAACTACCCAGATATGAGATCATACGCCTGATTAATACAGGCCCGGTATTTGGAATTATAGATACCGCAATTTTATGGATCAGATTATCATCAGGCATTTTATTATTAATATTACCGTTAACACTCTCATGGAAGAAATCTGTTTTAAAAAGGAATTATTTTACATACCGTTTCAGTGTATTTAACAACTTTTCTTTTTCCTGTTTACTCAAAGCAGTAATACTGACCGGAGGATATTTAGCAATACCCTGTTTTGTTTTTCGGAAAAAGATGATCTTTTCTTTCATGCCATAAGCAGATTTGCTTATATCGTATTTTTCAAATTCGTTTTTGGGGATCTCTATTGAGGACTTCATGCGATTAAATATGCTAAGAGAAAAATAACGAAAAATTAGCTTATCCCCTTCATCGGTAAAAAAGATATAAAAAGGCTGTCGTATCATTTCAATAATAATATATCCGAAATAAATACCGATAAGCAAAATAATAAGCAATGTTTTATTTATACCCAGGATCTTTTCCTCATAATATCTTAAAAAAACGATAAGTATGATCAATGTAACAGAAACCACTGCCAGAATAAATCTTCTTAGCTGGATCTTAAATATTGTTCGCTTAATATCGAGTTGCATAGTAAATCTTCATATGTATATAATATAATTAATGTTCTAGTTTACAAATTATTAATCCTTTAATCAATGCTCGTGGTATTTGTTACCTCGCAAATTAATAATTTAATAAGGTGCTCGGTGAACCGACCGAAGGGAGCTCACGAATACCATATAAATTATTATTATTATTATGAGTAACCCTCATCCTTAATAATAAGCTCTATGTAAATATTCATGTCCTTTTGTTTTTGTACTATTTAAATTAAATTACTTAAGGATGAGGGTTTCATTTGAATTCCCTGTACACAAAAATAGTTTTATTCATCCGATTTTACAGATCAAAATATTAAACTTTTTGAAAATAAATATTTTTCATCTTATTATGAATTTTTTTACTTTTTAACCATAACGTGCAGACTATACGCTGAAAAATTATATTATCAATTCAAAATACCGGCTACAGTACTATATAACTCTTTTAAATGAACTTATTACGGGTGAGGATCTCACAAAAACCCGTTTTAACCTGATTATATGATATTTATGTGTTACAGAAAATAAATATGAGGCAATGGATGACATAAATATTGACATATAGCCTGAAACACCAAATTAATAATAAAAATAACCTTTTGTTTATATTGAACGTTTAAGCATGAACATAAACTAAAAACAATATTTATTTAATTCTACTTTTTATGAAAAAAATCATTCTTTTACCTATTATCGCCCTGTTGTGTTTCTCCGTTAATAATACAATGGCTCAAGGCGATCATTCAAACGCGCTTACCGTAAATGCAGGATTTAGCCTGGTTGGTAATATTTTTAGCCTACCGGATGCAACAGGTGCTGGTGATATTGGTAGTTACTCAACTCCGGCATTTCAAATTGGTTATGATCATTTCATGATCGACTGGTTCTCCCTGGGAGCAGCAGTTTCTTTCCAGCAAATGGGAATAAAATATGAAAGTTACGTAGATACTGACGGAACCATTGTCGACGGGGAATTGAAAATTATACGAATGAATTTTGCAGCCCGTGCACTCTTTCATTATGTCAACAGGGACCGTCTGGATCTTTTCTCAGGCCTCAGGCTTGGATTCACAAACTGGAATATAAGTGAAGATTTTACAACAAATGACGGATCTTATGATTATGGTGATGTATTTAATTTTAGCGGAACCAATTTCTCCCCACAGGTAATATTGTTTGGTGTAAGGGGATACTTTACCGATAACTTTGGTGCGAATATGGAATTATGTGCAGGTGCACCTTATTATTTCTCATTAGGTTTGAATTACAAGTTTTAGCCTGCATTACAAATCAGGTTAAATGTTATTGCCAATGTTTTAAACTCCCGGAAAATTACCGGGAGTTTTTTTGTTGTTATTATCTTTTCCCCCTGAAAAATTTTTTGATCAATTCGCCGCACTCATCCTGGAATACACCTGAAACAACTTCAGTTTTAGGATGTAAAACCGGCTGAAGAAAACGGGTATAACCTCTTTCAGGGTCGGAAGCACCATATACAACTTTGGATATCTGTGACCAGAACAATGCACCTGCACACATCAAACAGGGCTCAAGACTTACATACAGGATACAATCATTTAAATACTTTCCCCCCAGCGTATTCGCTGCAGCTGTAATGGCCTGCATTTCAGCATGTGCAGTAACGTCGTTTAGAGTTTCTGTAAGATTATGTGCACGTGCAATAATACGATCAGAGTTAACTATCACAGCTCCTACCGGGATCTCATCCTTGTCAAAAGCTATATAAGCTTCATCAAGTGCCTTTCTCATAAAGTATTCATCGGTATAAACCAGGGAATCCATATTTTACCAGCTTAAAAAACCAACCTGTATTATTAATGTAAAATTTAATTTTTACTAACCTTTAGCCAGGTCAAGCCAAATAATGCGAGCTAAATTACAAAATAAGTAGTAATGACAAATACCACATTATATCTGTTTTGAAATATGTAGTTAACAATATTATATATTGTCTCCATTCTTCGGAAATTATTCATTGCCGTATATTTAGAGTCCGTCTATAAAGTAGTCAAAATGTCGAATTGGCCATGTGTCTGTTCAGAAAGATTCATTTGCAAGGCTTGCGCAGTCCGAAAATGCGGAGTTTACCTGTAGTAAATGAGCAATTTTCGTACAAGCGTAACGCAGCAAATGGGACTTTATGGACAGACACTATTTAATCAAATAATTCCCGATTGTTAATTAGTAACATTTCCGCTTTCTGTATTTATTTCCATTTTCTTTATATTTTCGCGGTTAATAAAGAAGAAACACTATGTACAGAACACATACATGCGGTGAATTACGTATTGAACATGTTGGTAAACAGGTAACATTATGCGGCTGGGTTCAGCGATCGAGGGATCTGGGCGGGATGACATTTATTGATCTACGTGATCGTTATGGAATCACTCAGCTGGCATTTAATATGGATACTGATGCCGTATTATGCAAAACAGCCCGAAAGTTCGGGCGCGAATATGTTATCCAGATCACAGGTAAAGTGAAAGAACGAAGTAATAAAAACAATAAACTACCGACCGGTGATATTGAAATTATCGCAGAATCAGTTAAAATCCTTAATAAATCGAAGGTCCCTCCTTTTACCATAGAAGATAATACTGACGGAGGTGATGAACTGCGAATGCAATACCGTTATCTTGATCTGAGGAGAAAAATAATAAGCCAAAACATTGAATTACGCCATCAAATGGCACAGGAAGTACGAAAGTACATGAGCAGTACCGGTTTTCTGGAAGTGGAAACACCTGTACTGATCAAATCAACCCCTGAAGGAGCACGTGATTTTATTGTCCCCTCACGAATGAATCCCGGGCAGTTTTATGCACTGCCACAGTCCCCGCAAACATTTAAGCAACTACTTATGGTAGCCGGGTATGATAAATATTTTCAGATCGTCAGATGTTTCAGGGACGAAGATCTGAGGGCTGACAGGCAGCCTGAATTCACACAAATTGACTGCGAAATGTCATTTGTTGAACAACATGATGTTCTTGACACTTTTGAAGGACTGGCAAAACATCTTTTCCGCAGTATAAAAAATATTGACATAAATGATAAATTTCCGCGGATACCTTATGATGAAGCTATTAACTGCTATGGGACAGACAAACCCGACATACGGTTTGATATGAAGATCAGCGAGCTGACAGAGCTGGTGAAAGGCAGGGATTTCAGAGTTTTCGACAATGCAGATTACACCGGGGGTATCTGTGTTCGGGGATGTGCCGGTTACAGTCGTAAGCAGTTGGATGATCTGACAAACTATGTAACCAGGCCCCAGATCGGCGCGAAGGGTCTGGTATGGATCAAATACAATGAAGACGGATCCTTCAGATCGACTATCGATAAGTTTTATAAGTCTGATGACATGTCGGGCTGGGCCTCCCGGTTAGGTGCTGCCCCCGGTGACCTGATCCTTATTATAGCCGGTGAAAAAAACACTTCGGTAAATGCCCTGGGACAACTTCGCCTGGAAATGGGTAACCGACTGGGATTACGCGATAAAAACGAGTTTAAACCATTATACGTGATCGATTTTCCTTTGCTGGAATGGGACGAGGAAACACAACGCTACTATGCCATGCATCATCCTTTTACCTCACCAAAAAAAGAGGATATCCCATTGCTGGAATCAGATCCGGGAAGCGTAAGGGCAAATGCTTACGATATGGTTATTAACGGAGTGGAAATCGGAGGAGGTTCCATTCGTATTCATGATGAATCCCTTCAGAAAAAAATGTTCAAAACCCTGGGATTTACAGATGAAGAAGCCAATGCACAGTTCGGTTTCCTGATGCATGCTTTTCATTATGGTGCACCGCCTCACGGTGGTATTGCCTTTGGATTCGACCGCTGGGTATCCCTGTTTGCAGGTCTTGATTCAATTCGTGATGTAATAGCTTTTCCGAAAAACAATGCCGGCCGTGATGTAATGGTCAACTCACCATCCGCTGTTTCAGAAGAACAACTGAAAGAACTGTCACTGAAAATTTCATTTGAAAAATAGAATATCCTCTTTCATGAAAAAGATCAAACTGGGGGCCTAATCCTTATATTTATCCCATGCCAACAGTTATTGTCGGTACTCATGTTGACGATAAACCCACCTTTATTACCATATCATATCGCGGCATTGTGCATCATGTCCCTCCAATGGTTTCAATTACTTTAATAAATTCACATTATACAACTGAAGGTATAAAAGCTAATAAAGCCTTCAGTATCAATATCCCCAATACACGAATGTTGAAAATAACTGATTTTATCGGTATGAATTCAGGAAAATCATATGATAAATCGGGGCTCTTTGATATTTTTTACGGCAAGCTTAAAACCGCTCCGATGATAACGGAAACACCCCTGAACCTGGAATGTAAACTTATTAAAACAATAAATCTGGATGGCTCATCTGAAGTGTTTATAAGCGAGATTATCGAATCATACTCTGAAAAACCTTACCTGAAAAAAAGAAACCATACATTAAAAAGCTCGATCCCCTGATCTTTTCCATTAATACGAACACTTATTATAAAGTTGGAAAAAAAATCGGCCCTGCATGGAGATCCGGATTAAGATTCAAAAGGAAGAAATCATGATCAATCCAGCTTTAACACAGCCATAAAAGCTGATTGCGGCACTTCAACATTGCCTACCTGGCGCATGCGTTTCTTACCTTTCTTTTGTTTTTCCAGAAGCTTACGTTTACGGGTTATATCACCTCCGTAACATTTTGCTGTAACATCCTTACGTACGGCCTTAACTGTTTCGCGGGCAATGATCTTTGACCCTATTGCTGCCTGAATGGCAATATCAAACTGCTGGCGGGGGATAAGCTCTTTCAGTCTCACACATATTCTGCGCCCGAAAGAATAGGCATGATCCCTGTGGATAAGCGCCGAAAGTGCATCAACCATTTCGCCGTTTAACAAAATATCAAGCCGCACAAGTGATGCTGATTTGTATCCGGTGGTATAGTAATCAAAAGATGCATATCCTTTTGAAATACTCTTCAGTTTATCATAAAAATCGAACACGATCTCGGCAAGAGGCATATCAAAAGTGAGCTCAATACGATTGCTTGTAAGATAAAGCTGGTTTTTTAGTATGCCCCGTTTATCAATACATAATTTCATTATCGGTCCCACAAATTCCTCCTGACATATAATCTGTGCTTTGATATATGGTTCTTCGATATAATCAAGGTAGTTCGGGTCAGGCAAACCTGAAGGATTATGTACTTCTATTATCTCACCTTTGGTCGTATATACATTATAAGAAACATTGGGAACGGTAGTAACCACATCCATATTAAATTCCCTGTCAAGCCGTTCCTGAACAATTTCCATGTGCAGCATTCCAAGGAATCCGCAACGAAAACCAAATCCCAGGGCCGCGGATGATTCGGGAACGAAGGTGAGTGATGCGTCATTCAATTGTAATTTTTCAATTGATGCCCGTAACTCTTCATAATCGTCCGCATCAACAGGGTATATCCCTGCAAAAACCATAGGCTTCACTTCTTTAAAACCGGCAATGGCTTTCTCACATGGCCTTTCGACATGTGTTATGGTATCTCCTACTTTTACTTCTTTTGCCGATTTCACACCTGAAATAATATAACCTACATCACCTGCACTCAACTCATCGCGTGGCTCCATGGTAAATTTAAGAACACCTATCTCATCCGCCTCATATTCATGGCCGGTTGCAACAAATTTTACGCGATCACCTGTACGTATCCTGCCGTTCATAATTTTAAAGTACGCAAATATCCCCCGAAATGAATTAAATACCGAATCAAAGATCAGTGCCTGCAGAGGCGCTTCCGGATTACCTTCAGGCGGAGGAATGCGATGGATAATGGCATCGAGTATTTCATCAGTGCCTGCTCCTGTTTTTCCTGAAGCTTCAATGATATCCTCACGCTTACAACCAATCAGATCGATAATCTGATCTTTCACCTCATCAGGCATAGCACTTTGCATATCCATTTTATTCAATACCGGGATGATCTCCAGATTATGATCAATGGCCTGGTACAGGTTAGAAATGGTTTGCGCCTGTATTCCCTGGGTTGCATCTACAATCAACAATGCACCCTCACAGGCAGCTATTGAACGTGAAACCTCGTAAGAAAAATCAACATGACCCGGCGTGTCGATAAGATTGAAATAATAAGGAGATCCATTATGCAAATACTTCATTTGTATAGCATGGCTCTTGATCGTTATTCCCCTCTCCCGTTCAAGGTCCATATTGTCGAGTACCTGATCCTTAAAATCCCGGTCGGTCAGTGTAGCTGTTTTAAGCAATAATCTGTCGGCCAGGGTACTTTTACCGTGATCAATATGTGCTATAATACAAAAATTCCGAATATTTTCCATTCCTTGTAATTTGCGTGAACAAAGATATTTAAATCAAAAGAAAATTATACTTAATTTGACAACAGTATATTATATTTTCCATTATGGCCATAAAGCCGGCATCCGAAGTCTTAAGTTAAACAACCCTTTATCCTGCATTATATATAATACAAGTTATATAAGTTTATTGACAAACTCCATTTAGAGTCCGTCAATAAAGTTGTCAAAATGTTTAACGGTCATGTGTCTGTTCAGAAAGGTTCATTATTTTTTATAAATAATACAGGCTAAAATGTTATTACTGTTTATCTTTATCCGGTACCCGGAAGTAATAAACTAAAAATTTTCTCAATTATGATTTATTTTACCGACCATGAAATTGATAATTTTCTAAGCGAAGACCTGCCATTTGAAGATATAACCACTTCTTTCCTTAAACTGGAAAACAAACCTGTAAAAATACAATTCACTACCCATCATAACACAGTCGTTTGTTGTACTGAAGAAGTCCGCAGAATTTTCTCCAAGCTGACAATACAAACCACACTTTTCACGACCAGCGGTGAACATATTGAAAAATCAGTAAAATTCTTTGAAGCCGAGGGACTGGCAAAGAATATCCATGCCGCGTGGCGGGTGTGTGAAAATCTTATGGGCTTTGCCTCTGGCATAGCCACACGCACCAAATTACTCACTGATAAAGCCGCCTCCGTTAATCCCGGAGTAATGGTTTGTACTACAAGAAAAACCTTTCCCGGCACACGGAAAATTGCCGTAAAATCGGTGCTTGCAGGTAATGGTTCCGTTCACCGCCTGGGATTGTCCGATACCATCCTGATCTTTAAAAACCACATAAATCTTTTTGAAAATCCGAAAGATATGTTGCACCGGATATCTGTCAGCAAACCGGCAGCAGGTGACAAATGCATTACAGTAGAAACAGCAAGCAGTGAATTTGCCAAAACACTGATCAATTCAGGAATAAAGAATATACAACTCAACCGGTTTCCTCCTGCTGAGCTGAAGAAATTATCCAAGGTCCTTCGAAAAATCAATGCCGGCATTAACATCATTGCTGCAGGCGGTATCACTGACAAAAACATTGAAAAATATGCACAGAGCGGTGTGAATATCATCGTAACCTCCTGGCCCTATCAGGGGCCGCCGGCTGATTTTGGGGTTTCAATAACCCCATTGTAGCTATGATTGTTAATTTCTGATACCTATTATTCCCGCTCACTCATCTCTAAGCGATTCACCAGGATCCTTAACGGCCGATTTATATGATTGGAGGCCGGTGGTAATCAAGGAGACAATAAGAACAATCAGTGTCGCGATGATAAAATACAGGGGGTGAATGATCACCCGGTACGAGAAATCGGCAAGCCACCAACGGGCAACTATATATACAATGATCCAGGCAAATATTGTTGATCCGAGAACCAGCAATCCGGTTTCTTTTGATAATAAAAAAATGATCCTTGTAACAGAAGCTCCCATTGCTTTTCTTATACCTATCTCGTGAAGGCGCCGTGAAGATGTAAAAGCTAACAAACCAAGTAATCCCAGGCACGCTACAAAAACCGAAAGTATTGAAAAAAAAATAAATATCCGGCTTACACTGAGAAGATAATCATAATGTGATTGAAGGTCATCATCAAGATGAAAATGCACGAAAGGATAATCTCTTGTATAACTATTCCATGTACTTTCAATAAATGAAACCGCTTCTCCCACTTTCTCTGATCTCAGACTTACAGTTAAATAACCCTCCCAATTACCATGCATAAGCTGTATTACCAGTGGCTGCATTTTTGTTTCAAGCGTTTCAAAATGAAAATTCCTTGCTACTCCAATAATGGTAAATACTGAATTTTTTTCGCTTTTGGCATTATGATAAAGTAACTTTCTACCGATGACAGAATCTTCTCCAATCATTTGTACAGCAGCTTCATTCAATATGCAGGCAAACGAATCGGCAGGATGATCCTTTGAAAAAAACCGGCCATTAATGATCCCGATGTCAAATGTCTCTTTAAAATCGTAATTTACAAACAACTGATTGATCAAATAACTTTTGTTACCGGGTGAATTTTCGAGTTTATAGCTTGTACTTGTAAATATCCTTCCCGGTATGGTGTTTGAATTTGTTGTAGCCAGCACATCAGGATGAGACTTAATATCTTTTTTAAAATTATCCAGATTCTCATGCAGGGCATCAGGCCTACGTATAACCAGCATATGGTCTTTTCTGAACCCCAAATCCTTATCCTGAATAAACCGCCATTGGGCATATATAATAAAAGTCAGGATAATGCTTACCGTTGCCACCAAAAACTGAAAGAAGACCAGTATTACTCTCAGCTTAACATTTTTCCTGCCAGGCATTATCCAACCCTTCAGAACATCAACTGTTTTAAATGATGAGAGAAAAAACGCGGGATAACTTCCTGCCGCCAGACCGACAAATCCTGTTAACGCGATAATCAGAATCAATCCTGAACCGCTTTTTAAAAGTTGCAGATTAAGATTCAAACTAAGATAATTGTTCAGAAGGGGCAATAACAATTCTGCCAACAATAGTGTAATACCGAGAGCAATAAAGCTCATAATGAAATATTCAACAAGAAATTGCCTGATCAGTAATTTTTTTCCTGATCCTGCCAGCTTTCGAATTCCAATTTCCTTTGCCCTGGATGCTGCCCTTGCTGTGGATAAACTCATAAAATTTATACATGCTATGATAACACTGAGTATAGCAAGGACCAAAAAAATATACAGGTACCGGATATCAGAATTAGGTTCCAGTTCATATTGCAGATTGCTTTTTAAATGGATATCTGAAACCGGCTGTAATTCAAATGAATAGTAGTTATTGCCCGCCGAAGATCCACTGGTTTTAAAATCCATATACCTGCTCAGTTCGGGTTTAACATATTGGTCTACTACCGCGGCAAGGTCATTCTCAAGTTTCGATATATCAATGTTACTGTTAACCAGAATATAAGTATAATACATATGACTCGACCAAACATCATGAAGATATTTTTTCAGTGATGAAAGAGAAGCCAGCATATCAAAATGAAGGTGTGTATTATCCGGGATATTTTGTATAATCCCGGTAACTTTATAGTAAGTGCTGTCATCTTCTATCTTCAAATATTTCCCCAGGGGATCAATGTTTCCAAAATATTTTCTTGCTGTTTCTTCGGTAAGCACCACTTTGTTCGGGCCTTGCAAAGCAGTTTCAGGGTCACCCAGTAAAAACCTGTGTGTGAATATGTCGAAATAGCCTGAATCAGCAAAGAGCAACCTGTCTTCATTAAAACGGATATCCTCGCAGCTTACCAGCCAGGCACCATATTTCCCGACCCTGACCGATTTCTCAATGTCATGATATTCTGATACCAGTGTCCTTGCCAAAGGAGCAGCCGTCAATGCATGATTAAAACTTTGCCCGTTATTTAGTCCCTCAACAGTGACCCTGTATATTCGATCCTTATTAGCATGAAAATCCTCAAATCCCGACTCAAACAACAGGTAAAGAAGAATAAAAACGGCACTTGCCATACCTATGGCAAGTCCCAAGATATTCATAACCACATAGGCCTGCTGTTTTCTTATTACCCTCCATGATATTTTAAAAAAATCTTTTATCATTTCTTTGCCTGATCAGCCTGTAGAATTAACCTGTACCTCATATATCAATCAGAACATAATTAGTGTCTGTCCATAAAGTCCCATTTGTCGTGTTACGCTTGTCTGAATATTGCTCATTTATTACTAGTAAACTCCGCGTTTTCGGACCGCGCGAGCCTTGCAAATTGAACTTTCTGAACAGACACATGACCAATTAAACATTTTGCCAATTTGATAGACAGACATTAATTAATACCCAAGCTTCATGCCAATTATGCTAATCTCCTTATATATTGCTTATTGCATTACCTTCAGTTGTATTGTTACAGGTAATAATTATGTACGGTTATGATACACCAGGCGTTCGATACCGTATGATTCAGGATCTGACACCTATATAGTGTTTGTCAATAAACTCGTAGTGTTTGTTCAGAATGTTCGAGATCAAGGCGCG
>CAZBJH010000013.1:0-46234 GCA_964492185.1 uncultured Bacteroidales bacterium
GCGTTTTCGGACCGCGCGAGCCTTGCAAATGGCACTTTTTGAACAGACTCTGATTATTTTTCAGGTTGTATTATTCACGCCTCATATTTAAGGCAGATGCAATTCTTACCGGCCTTATAAACCGGTTTTTTTCAGATTTTCCAGATCTTCAGGAGTATCAATACATATACTGTCAAAAACAGTTATGGCTGTTTTGATCTTAAATCCATTATCAATCCACCGTAATTGTTCCAGTGATTCGGCTTTTTCAAGGGAAGAAACAGGAAGATTAGTGATGATATTCAGAATGGCTTTTTTATAGGCGTAAACCCCCAGGTGTGTATAATACTGAAAACTGTTGATCCATTTATCCTGTTCCCTGCCGCGAATGTAGGGTATCGTGCTTCGGCTGAAATATATGGCTTCCTGATTTTTATTGATAATGACTTTTGGTCTGTTCGGATCGTTTAATACATCAGGTTCCTGTACAGGTTTTATCAGGGTGGCTATTTCGGTATCCGGTTCTTTAAAACATTTCATCAGGGTGCGAATTTGTTCCGGTTGAATAAATGGTTCATCACCCTGGATGTTAATGACTATATCGTAGCTTTTCCCCCATTCTCTTTCAACAATTTTCAGGGCTTCAACACACCTGTCGGTTCCGCTTTTATGCTGTGCGGAGGTCATTACAATTTCACCCTGGAAATTTTTTACAGCTTTATAAATGCGGTCATCATCCGTTGCCACGACAACATCTGACAGGATAAGGGCAGCCTGTTCATATACAAGCTGTATCATAGGTTTTCCGCCAATATCAGCCAGGACTTTTCCCGGGAAGCGTGTGGATGCGTAGCGGGCAGGAATAATGCCGATGAATTTCATACGTGTTTTATTATTGGTTTAAACGCTAAAATAATGTCAATTTGTCTATTTGATTTGGGTGCAAATTAGTAAAAATCTTATAAAATTGTAATTTTGTCATATATTTGAAATTCGGGAGTAATATTATGCAAACGGCATTAGCAGAAATTCAAAGGATAAAACAACGGTTTGGGATTATTGGTAATTCACCGGGTCTTAACAGAGCCATTGATATCGCGGTACAGGTTGCACTCACCGACCTTTCTGTGTTGATTGCAGGTGAAAGTGGGGTGGGAAAAGAGGTTTTTCCGCAGATCATACATAATTACAGCACCCGAAAGCACGGATCTTATATTGCCGTGAACTGTGGCGCTATACCGGAAGGAACAATTGACTCGGAACTTTTCGGGCATGAAAAAGGTTCATTCACCGGCGCATATGAAAGCCGGAAAGGTTATTTTGAGGTTGCCAACGGCGGAACTATCTTCCTTGATGAGGTTGCCGAACTTCCCTTGTCCACCCAGGTAAGGCTTCTCAGGGTGCTTGAAACCGGTGAATTTCTTAAAGTGGGCTCTTCAAAGGTGATCAGAACAGATGTACGGGTTATCGCGGCAACCAATATTGATATTCTTAAAGCGATTCATGATAATAAATTCCGTGATGATCTGTTTTACAGGTTAAATACTGTTCCTATTGATATTCCACCATTAAGGAACAGGAAGGAAGATATTCATTTGCTTTTTCGGAAGTTTGCCAATGATTTTGCCGAACGTAACCGTATGCCGGCCATAACAATGACAAATGAGGCCAGGAAAGTTCTTGAGAATTTCCGGTGGCCGGGAAATGTAAGGCAGCTAAAGAATATTACCGAGCATATTTCTGTAATTGAACAGAACCGGGAGATCGATGAAAACACATTGAAAATGTATCTTCCGGATTACTACGAGAACAAGCTGCCGGCATTATATGCAGGGGTTGATCAGAAAACATTCAGTAATGAAAGGGAGATCCTGTACAAAGTGTTGTTTGATATGAAAAATGAGATGCACGACCTGAAAAAGCTGGTCCTTGAACTCATGCAGCATGGCAGTATGAATCCTGAAATACAGGAAAACAACGAACAGATTATCCGGAAACTATATGATAATGTGGAACCTGTGCTTGAACGACCTGAGCAGGAACCGGCGATTAATCTGCATCATGATGAAGAAAATATTCAGGACACCGAGGAAATAACAGAGGAATCTTTATCGTTAGTTGATAAGGAGATTGAGCTGATCAGGAAAGCCCTTGAAAAACATAACGGTAAACGAAAAATGGCAGCAAATGATCTGGGAATTTCGGAACGGACTTTATACAGGAAAATAAAGGAATATGGTATATAAATTGTTGTATAAAATGATCAATATGAGGAATGGCTGTACATATTTGTCGTCATTATTAATCCTGCTGATCACAGGTTCATGTTTTACCATGAATTATTCCTTTACGGGTGCTTCTATTGATCCGGCATTGAAAACCGCTTCAGTGCAGTTTATTGAAAATCGTGCCCAAATAATACAACCCGGGCTTGACCAGCAGATAACGGATGAGTTAAAAGATTATATCCAGTCGAATACAAACCTGAAGCTGGTTAACGGTATCGGTGACGTTGATTTTGCCGGTGAGATTACCGGGTATACAACACAGCCTGCAGCTATTGGGTCTGACAGAGATAGTCCCTCGACCGAAACAAAATTTACCATTACTGTGAGGATACAATTCACAAATATTGTTGATCCTGAACTTGATTTTAGTTCATCCTTCTCGAGGTACAGGAACTATAGCAGTAGTCAGAACTTTGAATCTGTGAAAGATGAACTTACAGAAGAGATCGTAGATGAAATTGTGGAGCAAATTTATAATAAGGCCTTTGTGAATTGGTAGAACAAACCCGAAAGACCGATGGAAAAAGAAAGGTTGATGAAATATTTGCATAACCCGGCTGAACTTTCGGTAGAATCACTGATTGAGCTGAATTCGGTTATTGGGAATTACCCGTACTTTCAAACAGCCCGGTTATTATTGGTAAAGAATTATCAATTGTCTGAAAACGAACATTTCAAGTCCAGGTTACATTATTCCGCAGCCTATGTTACCGACAGGAAGATATTATATTATTTATTGCATCCGATTAATGCCTTAAAAGATACGGGGGAGGATAAAAGTCAGGAAAATAATGCGAAAGCCATAAAAGGGTCGCTTAAAGAAAACATATCTGATGTTATTGAAAGCCAGG
The DNA here is from genome assembly GCA_964492185.1 of uncultured Bacteroidales bacterium. Lineage (GTDB taxonomy): Bacteria > Bacteroidota > Bacteroidia > Bacteroidales > UBA10428 > JAFGSZ01. The sequence continues at coordinate 3,119 of CAZBJH010000013.1, forward strand.
TAGACTTTTCACATGATTCAAGTTTTGAACTTATTCCGGAAGTGGCTATAGATATAAGAAAAGAATATGGCACGGGGATCATGCTTGATGATGATTTCCGGTTTTCGCGAAAAGCGGATCTTCTGCAGCTTGAGGAAAATGCCCCTGTCGGAGAAAAGGTGGAGGACCGTGAGCATGGGGATGACCGTAACAGGGGAGGTAAAGAAGCGGAGATCCGGTTATCAGAAGATGAATTGCTTGAATTTGAAGGATTAGAGAAGCAGTTAACGAATGAACAGGCATCAGCTGATGAAAAGATTGAAAATGATACCCGGGAGGAAAATGAAAGCTCCGCTGTATCAGGAGAATCAGACAAGCCTGTAGAGATTGATCTGATAGATAGATTTATCCGGAGTGATCACAGGATCATACCGAAGAGTGATGCAGTTCCGGAAAAAGATATATCTACCGGCAGTGTTCAGGAACATGAAGGATTTATAACTGACACCCTGGCAAATATATATCTTAAGCAGGGACACTATTCAAAAGCAATTTTTGCATATGAGAAATTAATGTTGAAATATCCGGAAAAAAGTGCTTACTTCGCGGATCAGATTAAAATGATCAATAATATTATTAACAATCAGTAAATCTTGTATATATGTATGGATTAGTATCAGTACTCATCATACTTGCCTGTGTGTTTTTAATCCTTATTGTTTTGGTTCAAAACTCAAAAGGAGGAGGATTAGCGTCTAATTTTGCTTCCTCCAACCAGGTAATGGGAGTCAGGAAAACTGCAGATTTTCTAGAAAAAGCAACATGGACGCTGGCAGGTATTTTGCTGGCCTTAAGCATATTAGCCAGCGCTGTAATACCGAGGGCATCAGAAGAAGAATCAAGGTCAAAAATTGAAGAACAGCTTGAAAGAACTGTTGATCCGGGCCGTATGCCTGACTTTCCCACAACAGTGCCACAACAGCCGCAAAATGCAGGTGACGAGGCGGGTGAAGAAGAGTGACACTAACCGGTGACAGAAAGTATAAAAGTGTCAGTATGTCATAATAACTGACACTTTTTTATTTTCCGGGAAATGAGTACTCTGTCGAATATGACAATATACCGGTGTCTTCCTGCAATCAGTGTTAAATATATCTTATCAGGCAGGATTATCTGTAATGTAAATTTGTCTGCTTTTATCTGCAAAATTCGTGTTTACAGGGTTTGGCACAGATTATGATAAAAATGAAAACAAATTCTAAATCGATGTTTAACTTAAAAAAATAACAAAAATGTCAGAAGTTAATATTAAGCCTTTAGCTGATCGTGTTCTTATTGAACCACAAGAAGCAGAAGAAAAAACTGCAAGCGGTATTATAATACCTGATTCAGCAAAGGAGAAACCACAAAGAGGAACTGTTGTAGCCGTTGGTAGCGGAACAAAAGATGAAAAGATGGAAGTTAAAACGGGCGATACAGTGTTGTATGGTAAGTATGCCGGTACGGAACTGAGTTATGAAGGAAGGGATTTCCTGATAATGAAGCAATCTGATATTCTCGCAGTTATTTAACAAGAACTGATAAACCAGAACAATAAAAATATATAAAACATGGCAAAAGAAATTAAATTTGATATTGAAGCAAGAGACCTCCTCAGACAGGGAGTCGATGCATTGGCAAACGCAGTAAAAGTAACATTAGGGCCAAAAGGAAGAAATGTGATCCTTGAAAAGAAGTTTGGAGCACCACAGGTTACTAAGGATGGTGTGACCGTTGCAAAAGAGATTGAACTGGAAGAAATATTTGAAAATATCGGTGCGCAGCTTGTAAAAGAAGTTGCATCAAAAACCAATGACGATGCCGGTGACGGTACCACAACAGCAACCATTCTTGCCCAGTCAATTGTAAATGTAGGCCTGAAAAACGTTACTGCAGGAGCAAACCCGATGGACCTGAAGCGGGGTATTGACAAAGCTGTAAAGAAAGTAATTGAAAACCTTAAGTCACAATCACACGAAGTGGGTGATGACAGCACAATGATCCAGCACGTTGCATCCATATCAGCGAACAATGATCCTGAAATAGGTAAGCTGATTGCAGAAGCAATGGGTAAGGTAAAGAATGAAGGTGTGATAACGGTTGAAGAATCGAAGACTGCTGACACTTATTCGGAGGTTGTTGAAGGTATGCAGTTTGATCGCGGATATATTTCACCGTACTTTGTTACCGATTCGGAAAAGATGGAAGCTGTGCTGGAGAATCCTTATATCCTTCTGCACGATAAAAAGATCTCTACAATGAAGGATCTGCTGCCTGTATTGGAAGCCACAGCTCAGGCCGGCCGTCCATTACTGATCATTTCCGAAGATATTGATGGTGAAGCCCTGGCAACACTTGTTGTGAACAAACTGAGAGGTTCATTAAAGGTAGCAGCGGTAAAAGCCCCGGGTTTTGGTGACAGGAGAAAAGAAATGCTTGAGGATATCGCCATACTGACCGGTGGAACTGTAATATCAGAGGAAAAAGGTCTTACACTTGAAGCTGCCAAGCTTGATATGCTCGGAAATTCCGAAAAAGTTGTAATTGACAAGGAAAATACAACCATTGTCAATGGTGCGGGAGACAAAGCCAATATCGAAGCCAGGGTAAAACAAATAAAAACCCAGATTGACAATACAACTTCTGACTATGATAAGGAAAAGCTTCAGGAACGCCTGGCCAAGATTGCCGGTGGTGTTGCTGTTCTTTATGTAGGTGCAGCATCTGAAGTGGAAATGAAAGAAAAGAAAGCCCGCGTGGAAGATGCATTGAGTGCTACACGTGCCGCGGTAGAGGAAGGTATTATTCCCGGGGGCGGTGTTGCTTACATTCGGTCGGTAAAGGTTATTGAATCACTTAAGGGTGATAATGAAGATCAGACTACCGGGATAGCCATTATCAAAAGGGCACTTGAAGAACCATTACGGCAGATCGTTGAAAATGCCGGACTTGAAGGTTCTGTTGTAGTTCAGAAGATCAGTGAAGAAAAGGAAGATTACGGTTATAATGCCAATACCGATAAGTATGAACACTTATTGAAAAGCGGGGTGATCGATCCAACGAAAGTCGCCCGTATAGCACTTGAAAATGCTGCTTCAATTGCAGGCATGTTCCTTATAACGGAATGTGTGGTGGCTGAAAAACCTGAAGAAAATCCACCGGCACCACCGATGGGTGGCGGAGCTCCCGGCATGGGCGGCATGATGTAAAAGATGATTAAAAGATGATATAAAAACCCTTTTTCCGGACGGAAAAAGGGTTTTTTCTTTTTCGTTTATTTCCCTGTGGCCATCTCCATTTCAACATTAGCCATAAGGAAGGGTCCGGTACCTTTACCATCGTTCGGAATAATGGGTTCCATGTATACATAATTCCAGTTACTACAGACCTTCGGGTTTCTGTTCATTATGGATTGCGCAAACTTTTCCGACATAGGTTCCTGAGCAATCACAGAATATGATAACAGAGGTACGGCTATAATAAATCCTGTAATTTTATTCATAGTCGTCATAATTTTAGAATGGATTTTTTTTAAAAGATAGAAAATTCCTTTATTGTTAAGGTCAGTAAAGTTCTCCTTTTTCATCTACCATCGGTACAAAACGCACCGGCAGCACATCTTTTTCAACAAGCTCTCCGTTTTTTTTGACAAACAGATGTAATTTCTGAACATAACGGTCGCCAACCGGGATGATCAGCTTACCGCCCTCAGCAAGTTGTTGTTTCAGGGGATCGGGCACGTGCGTGGGTGCACAGGTAACAATAATAGCATCGAACGGGGAATACCTGGGCCAGCCTTTGTATCCGTTCCCAATTTTGACATTAACATTGGAGTAATCAAGTGAATGTAACAGATTTTTTGACTTTTTGCCGAGTTCTTCCACTATTTCAATAGTAAAAACCGAATCACAAATTTCCGCCAGGATGGCTGCCTGGTAGCCCGAACCGGTGCCTACCTCCAGAACCTTGTCCTTTTTTTCCAGTTGCAGTGCCTGGGTCATGTATGCCACAATATAAGGTTGTGAAATGGTTTGTCCGTATCCTATAGGCAGGGGACGATCGTCATAGGCATAGTTTTGGTAATCTTCAGGTACAAAAACATGGCGCTTTACCTTAGACATAGCTGACAATACCCTTGTGTCGGTTATTCCGCGGTTTTTTACCTGGTGCCTGACCATGTTTTCACGTTGTTTTGCATAATCATTTTTTGATTGGCTTACACTACCACATTGAAGCATCGTGAAAACTATCAGCATAGAAAATAAATAAATCCTGTAGTGTTTTTTCCATATTGTTTTCATAGCCTGGATCTTTTTGACAGGAAAAGGTAAAAGATATATATTCCTGAATTATTGATAATAATGCCGGGTTAATTCAAAGTTAATAAATTCAATCAGTTACTGCAACTATCTGTTTTTTTTGGTCTGTTTTGGTCATGCGACAGGTTAAACATTTTGGCAGCAACGCGGATATCGGACATTATGGACAGACACTAATTTGTGTGAGTCAATAAAGTTGGTAAAATGTTTATCCAGACATGTGTCTGTTCATAAAGTTCCATTAGCAAGGCTCGCGCGGTCCGAAAACGCGGAGTTTACTGGTCGTAAATGAGCAGTTTTCGGACAAGCGTAACGCTGCAAATGGGACATTATGGACAGACACTAATTATACTGGCGAAACCAATAATGCAGGTTAGATAATGAGTACAGTATTAAGGGAAGTATAGTGCGGAAATAGAAAAAGGAAGTTACCGGGAAATTCAAAAGCCAATCAATTTATATTGAATCAGAGGTTTTCTCCTTTTAAATTAATAAAAGTAAAATCAGTCAGCTTTCTCTCTTCCCGGTAACATATCCCATATTATAATTGATCCTATGGTTATTGCAATTGCAAGTCACTATACGGTGATTTATCACCGGATAGTGCGTATATTTAGATTTCCGAATTTTTTCACAAGGATGATCAGTTCCTTCAGATCCGGGTCAATATCTTTTAAGACAATTGATGAATCATAATTATCGGCTATACGTGCAACCCTGTTCAGTGCTTTAAATCCGGAGCTATCGATAAATTTGATGCCTTTCAGGCTCAAATTAAGGTTTGTTCCGGGAACACGTATGATATCGTTAAGATCCTGCTGTACATTTTCAGCATTGAATACATTGATTTTTTCCTGATTATCAAAAAAGACATTCACATTGGTTTTTTTGTGTTTTATGATCAGGAAATTCAGATTACCCTTTTTCATCATCATAGATTTTAAAACGAAATCTTCAACAAGTATACCACATTTGACAACTCAATAACAGTTCTTTTCGATCAGCAGAGGATTTTCATTGATCAATAAGGTATATATTATTGGAATTAAAGTTTTTGGTGATGAATTATACAAATTTGGTGATAAAAAAACCCCGGTTATGCGAAACCGGGGCCTGATGTTAAAACACCACTGAATAGAAACCCTACTTGATATGTTCTTTCTTTAGGTCTTTTTATTGTTCCCTGCCCGGATTTACCCATATTCTAAGGGTTATTAAACTGTAATCGGCTAAAGGGTAAATCCCCGGGCAATCAGGAACAACAAAAGGGATAGAGTCAGGAGATATTTAAAAGACCGTTTATACTTTAATCGTAATTATTTTCTCTTTTACTATTAAGACTTAATGATCCGGAAACGTTCCCGGAATTATTATTATTTTTTAAAGAAATATTCTAATCCGTGAGAAACTGCATTGATTGCATCTCAATCCGGCCCACGGGTAATAAGTATTCTTCCCATTGTTTTTCTTCTTTTCTTCCCAAAAAAAATATAGTTTTGATTTATGATTTTGATTATTTTAGTCTTTTAACTATTTCTTTAAGAATTGATCATACTATAGAGATTTTCTGATTAAATTTGGTTTTAAAACCTGAATCCTATGAGACATATAGAAAATCTTTTGTTGATCATTGACATGCAATATGATTTTTGCACGCCCGGTGGATCATTATACGTGCCGGGTGCTGAAAAAGATGTTCGCCGTTTGGCCGGGTTTATAAGCCGGAACTCGGATAAGCTTGAGCAGATCATTCTGACCCAGGATAATCACCAGGTAATTGATATATCACATCCTTTCTTCTGGAAAGACAATAAAGGGGATCCTCCCGAACCTTTTACCCGGATATCAGCGGAGGATGTTGACAATAAAAAATGGACACCTGTTATTGCCAAAGAGGAGGTTGCCGGATATCTCGCCGGGCTTGCCCGGCAGGGAGAATACCCGCATACCATATGGCCCGAACATTGTATTATGGGATCGAAAGGCGCTGCAATAGTTGAAGGGATCATGCAGGTTGTCACTGACTGGGCGCGGAAAGGGAGGTTTTATGATTTGGTGGTAAAAGGGACACACCCCCTGACCGAACATTTTGGAGCTCTGCGTGCATCAGTCCCCATACCGGGTAAGCAGGAGACCGAACTTAAGAGTGATCTGGCCAACCGGCTTAAACATTCTAAAAAGATCTTTATTGCAGGTGAAGCAAAAAGCCATTGTGTAGCTGCCACTATAAAGCAGATATATGAAATAGAAGATTTTCGTAGTGAGCTGTATTTGCTGAATGACTGTATGTCAAATATTCCCGGCTTTGAAAAACTTGCTGATCCGATTTATAAAAATGCCTGGGAGCAGGGCGCCAATCTCATTAACAGCGATTTTATGCTTTAATCTGAGCTAATAAACAGAATAGGATTGTTTTATTTTCTTCCCGTGTGCCGGGATTTCCAACTGCCAGCAGGCATTAGCAAGTTGCGGACAAACGAGACGTGATATTTTAACCCGCCTTAAAATTCAGGCTAATGGTGCGGATCAGCTCGTTTCTGCTAACAGGTTTTGAAAGGTAATCAGAAAAGCCGGCAGCTAAGACTTTTTTCCGATCTTCTTCCTGGGCATATGCTGTAAGGGCAATGACAGGTATATCAAGCTGCATTTTTTTTATTTCTTCAAAAGCTTCATACCCGTTCATTCGCGGCATTTTCAGATCCATGAGAATAATATCTATATTATCATTTGACTTAAGGGTATTTATCGCTTCAATACCGTTTTTCGCCCAGGATATTTCTGCTTTTAATTTTTTTAATGCTGTATTTATATAATGAAAATTCGAAGGTTCATCTTCAACTACCATGATATTGCTTCCCTCAAGATGTTCAATATTTATCTCAGCCCCGGCTATTGCTTTGCTTTTTTCAATAGTAATGCTTTCAGGCGAAGTGTTTGGCAGAGAGAAATAGAATACAGACCCTTTGCCGGGGGCTGAGTCAAGCCATAGTTTACCTCCCATAAGTTCTATCAGACTTTTTGATATTGAAAGGCCGAGACCTGTACCACGGTATAATTTTGCTTTTTCTTCAACTTTTACAAACCGGTCGAATATTGTCTTTTGGTCTTTTTCTGAGATACCTATACCGGTATCTTTTACAAAAAACCTTATCTCCGATCTTTCTACCGAATATCCAAAGCTAATGACCCCGTTATTTGTATATTTAATAGCGTTGTTCAACAGATTGGATAATACCTGCCTGAGCCTGACCGGGTCCGAAAAAATGATAAATTTATTATCAGAATCCCGGGGAGCAGTATATATTATGTCTATTTTATGTTTGCTGTTTTTAACCTGCTCGGTATATGTTACATATAATTCATTAAAAATATCATCCAGGGCAAAATAATCCTTCCTGATCTCCAGTTGCCCGGCTTCGATCTTTGAGATATCGATGATATCATCAATTAGTTTTAACAGGCTTGCAGAATTGTTATTAATATATTCAAAGCAGGTTGCCTTTTCTTCGGGTGTAATGTCTCCCTGGTCGAGAAGGGAAGAAAAACCAATGATGGCATTAAGGGGTGTGCGGATCTCATGCGACATATTGGCAAGAAAGGATGATTTAAGGTTGTCTGATTCAACAGCCTTTTCTTTAGCGATTTCCAGATCACGGGTGCGTTCCTGTACTTTTCTTTCGAGTTGTGAGCGATGCATCTCAATCTCCTTTTTCTGCTCTTCAATCATCTGGTTACGATTAATGAGCTCGGCATTTGTCTCGTGTAATTTCCGGGTACGTTCCCGTATTTGATTTTCAAGGATCTCTTTTGCCCGGTTTACCCTTTTGATATTGATACTATAAATACTGATCCCTGCAAAAAGAACGATCAATACCGCGGAGATACGGAACGCCCATGTGGCATAAAAAGGGAGGGTGATCGTAATTTTCATACTTATGCCTTCATTATTCCAGTTTCCCAGCTCGTCGGCGCCCCTGACAAGAAACAGGTATTCTCCCGGATCAAGGCTGTTGTATGTAACATAATTCCTGTTTTCATTATTTTTCCATTCTTTGTCCAGTCCTTTTAACATATATAAGAATTTGTGCTTGTAAGGATCACTGTAATCGGCAAGAATGAATTCAATGGAGAGGTAATTCTCATTGTGCTTTAGCTCAAGTTCCTTATATTCCGAAATATCCCTGAGAATATCCTGATCAAATACCTTCACTGACGTAATGACCATGGGAGCTGTAACATGAGTTTTTTCCACACTATCCGGATGAAATATATTGAATCCGTTGTGTCCCCCGAAAAGCATATATCCTCCTTCAAGCACTTCACTGACACCTACCTCAAAGATATTTCCCTGCAGACCGTAATCTTTATTGTAATTAACTACTGTTTCGTTAAAAGGATCAAATTTGGATATACCATTGTAGGTGCCCAGCCATAAGTTCCCGCTGGTATCTTCTTCAATACTTACGATGAAGTTGGTGGGTAAGCCGTCATCAGTAGTATAATGGTAAAAAGTATCCCGTGAACTGGTAAATTTATTCAAACCGTTTGCTTTTGTCCCGATCCATAAGTTCCCCTGCCTGTCACTATAGACAGGCCTGATCATGTTGCCGGCAATACCGTTTTCATTATCAGCGCCCTTTTCATAATGTACAACTTCGCCGCTTGCAGGGTCAAATCCATATAATCCGTTGTACCTTGTTGAAAACCAGATAACATTATAATTGTCCTGGTAAATGTGTAGTATGTCATTATTGGGATTTGTAAAAAAGTTGTTTCCTGATAAGTCGTACCGCTGAACAATATCCTTTTTTCTGTTGTATATGAAGGGACCGTTAATAGTGCCAAGCCAGAGGATATTCTGATTGTCGGAAAACATGCAACTTATCGAAGGGCTTTCATAAAGCCTGAATATACCGGTTTTCTTGTCAAAATGATCCAGGCCGGCATGTGTTCCGATCCACAGATCGCCTTCTTTGTCATTTGTTATAGCTTGTATTTTGTTGGAAATGATCCCGTTTGGATTTGTATTTCTGTACTGGTAATTGGTAATTATCCCGTTGGTAAGATCAAATCTGAATAATCCTTCAAATTTTGTTCCTATCCAGTAAATGTTGTCGTCTTCCCTGTCAGTATAAAAGGATAAAATATATTTGTCTTTTAAAGGTAAGAAGCCTTTGTATTTATTTGGCCATTTTGTGAAGATCTCTTTGTTCATTTCGTGTTTGAAAAGGCCTTCAAATTTTGTGCCTATCCAAAGAATTCCTGTCATGTCCTTGTATATATAGCGAATATGGCCGCTTTTTAATCTTCCGTCAACATCTTGCTGTTTCCTTATCCGGAAATAATTTTCCGTGCGGGGGTCAATGACGATAATGCCTGATGTATAACTTCCTAACCATAATCTTCCGTTATCTTCCTTATATATAGTATTGATCCCTTCCGAACCCAGTTCATCCCTGTCTTCAACATTATAATTCCATCGAATAAATGTATCTTCACTCACATCATATTTATCCAGTCCTTGGTGGGTGCCAATCCACATATCACCTGCAAAATCTTCATTTATTGCCCAAATAGTATTGTGAACGGGGGCATTGGTGATTAATTCTGATTTTTTCCATTGTCTGCAGGTTTCATTTTCCCGGTCAAACCGTATCAATCCACTATTGGTTCCGAGGTACAAATACTTGTTATTATATTCATAAATCGTATTTACAGTGATTTCAACTCCTTCGGTTTCCGGACTTCCAAGATGAATAAAATTTGTAAATGTATCGTCCCGCGGGTTGTATCTTGCCAGGCCTTTTCCCGTGCCTGCCCATATCGTGCCTTTTTTGTCACGGAAAACCGTTCTGATCAAATTATCCGGTATTGTATTCGTATCATCAGGCTCGTGCATGTAAACACGGAATTTGTTGTTATAACGGTCATAGCGGTTAAGGCCATTGTCTGTGGCAATCCACAGGTAACCCGTATCGTCTTCCATAATGGTATTAACATAATTACTTGAAAGGCTTTCCGGGTCCCCAGGATCATTATTATACAGGGTGAATGTATTGCCCGCATATCGGCACACTCCCATGGCTTCAATCGATATCCATAAAATACCTTTTGAATCCTGGTATATATCACGAACATTTACTCCCGGCAATCCCTGTTCAAATGAAATTTGTTTGAAGGAATAATAATTCTCAAAAGCGTGTAAAACCGGTTTATAAGGAATAAACAGGGAAAAAAATAAGCAGATCAGATAAAAATGAAGAGGGCTACTCTGCCGTTTTGGTCGCATTCCTATAATCGTTTTCATAGGATACTGATTATGGAACATTTATGTTTCATTATAAAGTTATAATTTTTAATGATTTAATAACACAAGTCAGGCCGGTTTTTTGCCATTATGGCAGTACTCACATCATGCATGAACAAAGATGCGCGATTCATTATAGGTAGTCCTGACGGTAATATCGTCATTGAATTCGGGATTTCTGATGATGGCCGCTGTCTGTATGATATTTACTATAATGATTCGATTGTGTCGAAAGGATCAAAACCGGATCTTTTACGTGAAGACGGTAATTTTTCAAGCGGCATGAAATTGTTATCAGCTTCCGGTACTGAATCCGTAAAAGATACATACACCCTGTATAACGGGAAACGCAGGAATTGCAGTTATGAAGGGATGAGAAGGACCTTTCACCTTATAAACGGTAATGAACAAAAAATCGATATAATTTTCCAGGTATCAAATGACGGTGTGGCTTTCAGGTATTTTTTCCCGGATAGCGCGCCACGGGTAAAAAAGATTGAAAAAGAACTAACTGCTATTCATTTTCCGGATGGTACAAAGGCCTGGCCGCGACCCATGACCAATGCAAAAACAGGTTGGAATAAGGATCAGCCTTCATATGAGTAACACTATTAGTTCATTTCAGCTGGCATTACCCGTTCTGTTTCAATCAGGCATACAAAACCTGGCAGAAACCCCTGAAGGAATGTCCCATATGCCTGAATATGTTAAGGACCTTTTAAGGGAAATATTTGCAACATGGGATGAAACAAAGTTTGTTGACGGGTTTCCCGGTGAATTCGTCATACTGGCGAGGCGGTCAGGAAAAACCTGGTATATCGCGGGTATTAACGGGGGAGGATAAGAGCAGGAAGATTATGATTGATTTGCCTTTTCTTGAACCGGATGGCGTGGGTGAATTGTTTGCCGGCGGTAATACACCCTTGTCTATTATTATAAAAGAAGTTGAATTGCCGCATGAAAAATATTTGCTTTGACACTTGAGGCATATGGCGGATTCATAGTGAAGTTTTAAGTTTATATAGAATCATTCAAAATAAGCTTTAGTGTTTTTATTTCATTTTTTTTTTCATAACTTTAAATAGAGTTTGTCAGTAAACTCGTAGTGTCTGTTCAGAAAGTTCAATTTGCAAGGCTTGCGTAGCCCGAAAATGCGGAGTTTACTATTCGTAAATGAGCAATTTTCGGATACGCGAAATGCAGCAAACAGGACTTCATGGACAAACACCAAATATGATTGTTGTGCGTATTTCATGGCTTGAAGGACGGGCAGTATATTCCGCGTAACCACCCATTACAAAGGATTGGATGTGATCGCATTATGTTAATAATACCCAAGTTGAATGTTAACATAATGAGTTAAATGAGAAATATTAATATTATTCAGTTCTAATCTAATAACGTATTATAATGGTAGTAATTTATAATGAAGAATTTGCCAAGCTGGAATTTGACGAGTCTGTTCCATGTATTACCTGGACACCCGTAAAATTTGTTACCGGTGAGAAATGGAGACAACCATTCCGTATGGGTATGGATTATATGGAGGAAAGGATAAAAGAAATGCCTGACCTTGGTTGGTTAAATGATACCAGGAGCCTTAAAACAGTCAAGATGGATGACCTGCGGTGGTTAAATGAAAATGTAAATGACCGTGCATATAAGTTTGGCGCTAAAAAGGTTGCTTTTGTGCTTCCCGAGAATATTTTTGGTAAGCTGGCAGTAAAGTTTTATGTGGAGTATACCACTAAACGAATGGATAACAAGTTTCAGATCAAGGCTTTCAATACTTTGGAAAAAGCAAAAGAATGGCTTAAAGCCAAATCTGACATCGTTATTGAAGAAGAGGCCATTTTGTGATCCCTCTTACTTACTGTCTATTATAGATTACATTATACCGGATGTATAATGCAAATCTATGAAAGTGGTGTTTTATTGTAGATGTAATATATAAGTTGCATTTAAGTAATACATTGTTATTTCGAATAAGCAGGTATCATGTGAAGAAAACCTTTTTGATACCTGATTTCCGAATAAATCTGACCTGAAGAACTGCATCAATCATCACATGACAAACGAGTTGTCAGTAATTTTTAAACAAGCAATTAAAAAAATGTAACATGAAGAGACTATCAAACAATGGAAATCGCAATAATTGCCGGATTGCAGTTATCGGAGCGGGATGTTATTATCCCGGGGCAAAATCCACCTTACAACTTTGGGAAAATGTGCTGGCCAGAAGGCAGCAATTTCGCGAGATGCCTGATATCAGGCTTCCCAAGAGTGAATATTATGATCCTGATCCTATGGTGCCGGATAAGACTTATCAGAGTAAAGCTGCCGTAATGGACGGTTTTCAATTTGACTGGTTGGATAAGAAGATACCGAAAGGCACTTTTGACAGCACCGACATTGTTCACTGGCTGGCACTTGATACCGTGTTAAAAGCATTGAATGATGCAGGTTATCAAAAAGACAATGTACCAAAGGATAATACTGGTGTAATAATAGGGAATACTTTAACCGGAGAATTTACCCGATCAAATAATATGCTTTTACGCTGGCCCTATGTTAAGAAGGTATTGCTTGCATCGCTTAAGCAAAAGGGATTATCGCATCACTTTGACAGTCTTGAATCTATCATGGAAAAATATTATAAATCAGTGTTTACCCCTGTTAATGAGGATACTCTGGCGGGCGGACTGGCAAATACCATTGCAGGCAGGGTATGTAATTTTCTTGATTTACACGGTGGGGGTTATATAGTGGATGGTGCATGTTCATCTTCCCTGCTTGCTATTATCACGGGGGCAAATTATCTTGAATCGGGACAGATGGATATGGTGATCGCAGGCGGAGTTGATATTAGTCTTGATACTTTTGAGCTTGTTGGCTTTTCAAAAACAAAAGCACTTGCCCCCGATGAAATGCAGGTATATGATAAGGGGGGCCGTGGATTTATTCCCGGAGAAGGATGCGGTACTGTGATCTTGAAAAGGCTTGAGGATGCCCGGAGGGATAATGACCAGGTATATTCTGTCATTACCGGTTGGGGGATCTCCTCGGACGGCAAGGGAGGGATCACCGCGCCGAATGCCAAAGGACAGTCAAGAGCCCTGATAAGGGCACATAAAAAAGCAGGTATTGATACCGGTAAGATCGATTTCATTGAAGGACACGGCACTGGAACTACAGTGGGTGATAAGATAGAGTTGGAAGGAATGGCAATTGCCCTGAATATTGATAAAGAGTTACCAAACCGAAGTTGCGGGATAACATCATATAAGTCGATTGTCGGCCATACCAAAGCAGCAGCGGGTGTAGGAGCATTCATCAAAACAGTTATAGCATTGAATCGCAGAATATTGCCTCCAACGGCAGGCCTCAGGGATTTCAACCCTGTTTTCGAGGATACAGCCAAAACGATATACCCGATAATACAGGGACAGGTGCGTGATCCGAAATCTGTTCTTACTGCCGGTGTTTCTGCTATGGGCTTTGGTGGCATAAACAGTCACGTAGTTATGCAGTCGGGTGATAAGCCACATGATAAGTTCAAGCCACATATTGAGGAAAGGAAATTGCTTGTATCTGAACAGAGCAGTGAATTATTCATGTTTAGCGGCAGATCCGTGGATGATCTGATACTAAAAATAAGCGATGCAAATGAAAAATGTGCAGGTATAAGTTATGCGGAAATGACGGATATGGCTTTTCATATCAATACAGGCATTGATCAGCAGGCAAAATGGAGAGCTGCCGTTGTTGCCTCAAAACCGCTTGAGCTCGGGCAGAAACTGAAAGATCTCATTTCAGCGGTCAAAAAAGATCCTTCAGAGTCTTTAATAACTATTGCAAATGATACGGTTGTTTTCGGTGAGGTAATAAAAAAACCAAGGATTGGAGTATTATTTCCCGGTCAGGGTGCTCAACGCCTTAATATGGGACGTGGGTTGATTGAGCGTTTCGACTGGGCTGAGGAACTGGCTTTGTATGCAAACAATTTGTTTATTGAAGAAGGAGATGATGATGTATTAAGTAAAATATACCGGCCTGTTGACAGGATTGAGGGCAGCAATGAAGAAAACCTATGGAAAGAAGAGCTAAAACAAACTAACATTGCACAACCTGCCATAACACTTGTTTCCCTGATATGGTTCCGTTACCTTGAAAAACTGGGAATAAAGATTGACGCGGTGTCCGGGCATAGCCTCGGGGAACTGATGTCTTTTTATGCCACCGGCCGCATGAACGATGAGCAATTATTGCGTTTTGCCGCTTTCAGGGGCAAAAAGATGGGGAGCTGTGGTTCGGGCACCATGGCCAGTCTGGTATGCACAAAAGAAAAAGCGGAAAAACTCATTATAGGTATCCCCGGGTATCTTACAATAGCCAATATCAATGCCCTCGAACAAACTGTAGTAAGCGGAGAGGCTGATAGTATACATAAGGTGATAAAAAAAGCTGAAGCCCTTCATATCGGGGCAGTTGAGTTGCCGGTATCTGCGGCTTTTCATTCAGACCTGATTTCCGATGCAGCTATTGAGGTAAGAAATTTTAAAGTCCTGGAGAAGAGTTCGGCAAAAGCAAATAGCATTAAGCTTATAAGTAGCGTTTCAGGTGATATCATAACACCCGGGGCAGGATTGAACAATTATTTTTCCGATCAGACAATCAGACAGGTAAATTTTATTAATACTGTTGACCGGTTAATAAAAGAGTGTGATATATTGATCGAGATCGGTCCGGGAAGGGTATTATCCGGCCTGGTATCAGGAATTACCGGAGATATTAAATGTTTTCCCGTAGAAGCAGAGGCAAATGATGACATTTCATTGAACAGAACAATTGCCAACCTGTATATTCGAGGTGCAGATATTAATGTTCAGGAATTGTATTCCAATCGTCTGATAAGGGATTTTCAACCTGCATCGGAAAAGGATTTTATAGTAAATCCCTTGGAACGTCCGTTGCCTGGTGAAGTGGAAGATAAATCTGACGCCAAAATATCAGGAGTTATGCCTGATAGTCTTTTCCATGACCTGGATAAGGATAGTACACTGTTCAGGGATTATTATAAGGTAAGGAAGGATTTTATAAGAGATGTTCTGGAAGCCGACATGAAACATTTTCATTTGTATAGCACAAAGGATGAAGTGTCTCCTGCCGGTGTGGAGGAATCAGTTCCGGATAGATCATACAGAATCCACGATAAAGATAAAAAAGATAATAAAAAAATATCGGTAAGAAAGATGCTGAATGAAGCCCTTGAGTTAGCAACCGGCTTTCCGGCAGCTTCTTACTCTGACAACATGAAATTGCTCGATGATTTTAATCTTGACAGTATCAAGGCAGGTGCATTAATTGCCGGCTTGTCGAAAGCATTAAGTATTCAGGGTAAGATATCCGCGGGTACACTCGCCAATGCATCAATCGGTAAGATCGTTGAAACCATTGAGGAACATATGCCTGCCGGTGATTCAGTAAATAATATGCCGGCAAAGCCTTCAGGAAATGAGAATGTTGAAGATATTGTTTTGAAAATGGTCGCGGATAAAACAGGTTTCCCTTTAAAAGATCTGCGGCTGGATTTCAGGATCCTGGATGATCTGAATCTTGACAGTATTAAAGCCAGTGCACTGATCGCCGAACTAAGCAGGAAGTTTAATATACAGGGTAAATTGCAAGCTGTTAATTATGCAAATGCAAGGCTTGAAGAGTTGATAACCGGAATAAAATCACAATCGGGACTAACTGAAAAAACCAATTTGGAGAATACTTCTGAGGATTTGGGAATGACAGATAATTGGGTGCGTGATTTTACAGCAGTTATTGAGGAGGAACCTTTGATTGTTGATAATGAGCAACGTAATGCATACTGGCGGGATAAGAGTGTTATGATTGTTTATGCTAAAAAGAATGTTTGGATTGAAGAATTTAGCCGTGAACTGGAGAAAATGGCAATTCATGTAAAGATAACCGGTTTCCGTGATATTGTTTATGATGAAAAGGATAATCCGGATGTTGTGTTTATCGTATTACCTGATGAGGAAGCAACTGAGGGGTCTGTTAAAGAGACGGTTGAACTGCTGTCAGCCGCTGCAAAGTATACGGTTAATAAAGATGTTGAAACAGGATTTTTACAATTCGGCGATGGTTATTTTGCGCACGGGGAAGGAGATACCGGCATAAAAAACCATTTCGGTGCAATAGCTTTTGCTGCAAGTATACACCTTGAAAGGCCGCGAGCAAAGATAAGAGCTGTTGAGCTCGATAATAACATGACGGTACAACAAGCATCAGTTTCTGTACTTGATGAATTCCTTTTGTCTGACAGGTTTGTATCCTCGGGTTATAATTCCGAAGGTGTAAGAAGTGTCAGACTTTATGAAATAGCGAAAATGCATGCCGGTGGATCAGGGAGTTATACTCTTGATAGTAAAGATGTTGTTTTGGTGACCGGCGGGGCTAAAGGAATAACTGCGGCGTGCGCGTTTGCCGCAGCACGCAAATACAGGTGTACTATGGTTTTGACAGGCAGTTCAGCCATCTCTGATGAGATAAGGCTGACAATGCAAAAATATGAAGAGGAAGGTCTGACAGCTTTATATTATACCTGTGATATCACTGATCCCGGCTCTGTAAAGAAAATGGTAAGTCTCGCGGGAAAGGAAACGGGAAGAATTACTGCCGTGATCCACGGGGCCGGCAGGAATATTCCCCGAAGGGCTGAACAGGTAAGTGCCGGGGAGGCTTTTGAGGAAATATCGCCCAAGATGACAGGAGCTATAAATATTGTAAATGCTTTAAGTGAGGGCCGGTTAAAGGCTTTTATCGCACTTACCTCTGTCATTGGTGTTACCGGTATGCCGGGAAACAGCTGGTATGCCTTTTCCAATGAGGTGCTGGACCTGTTTCTTCGTAATGTAAAGAAAAGAAGTCATGTTAAGACCAAATCCCTGGCTTATAGTGTATGGAGCAGTATAGGTATGGGAGCACGTATGGGTAGTGCAGAAACACTTGGCAATATGGGTATAGGTGCGGTTTCGCCGGAAGAGGGAACGGATCATTTCCTCAGGTGTTTTGAGCATGAGGCAGATGACCAGCAGGTGATCATCGCCTCACGGCTTGGAGGATTGGATACATGGAAACGTAAAAGGCAATCATTGCCTGACAACTTCCGGTTTCTTGAAACAGTCAGCTACCATGAGCCCGGTGTTGAACTGAAAATCAGGACAAAGCTCAACCGTGAAACAGATCTTTATTCTGAAGATCATAATTACAATGGTTCTTTATTGTTACCAACGGTTTTTGGACTTGAAGCCATGGCAGAAGCTGTTGCTGCAGTGCTGGGAAGGGAGAAGCTTGATGCAATAAAATTTGAGAATATCAACCTGTTAAAGCCGATCGTTATTCCTGATGAAGGCTCCGTTGAGGTACAGGTAAGAGCACTTGTACATGAACCTGAAGGGGAGGATGGTTTAATTAAAGTATCTGCCGGAATATCAACTGAGGATTCGGATTTTACCGATGAGCATTTCTCATCTGATTTTATTGTGGGTATATGGGAACAAACAGAACATTCGGATGTGACACTGCCGGAGAAACCATTACCAATCATTCCCGGAAATGACCTTTATAACTGGTTATTGTTCCAGGGTAAAAGGTTTCAATACATTGACAGGGTATATAGTTTGAATTCGGGTGAAGCTGTTTATAGAACCAAAAGGGTACAGAATGATACGTCAGGATCATGTTTCCCGGAAAAGAAAAGCTGGTCATTTATCCTTGGCAGTCCGTTATTCAGGGATGCATTACTGCAATCAGTACAGCTTATATTAACCCAGAACAAGTATTTGCCAGTCAGGATCAAAGAATGGGAAATCCCGGCCGTTAACCGCCAGGTGGAAGGAGATCTGGTGGTATGTGAAATGGTTAATCAGGATCTGGACAGTGGTGTATGTGATGTGCGTCTGATAAGTGAAAGCGGGGAGATACTGGAACATATAAGGGGATATGAAGTTAAAGCACTTGAACCCAGTCCGGAACATCCCATGCCTGAAGAAATGGCTGATTTTTCCAGATATTACGGGAAGAAGATCTTAAATGCTTTTCAGCAACATAGTTCTATGATAAGGCATGAGCCGATACTGATCATTTCAAAGAATGACAGATTTTTTAACGTGATGAATAATAAAGAAAGGCATGCAGCAGAACAGGAACTTTTTAAGCATGAATTTGTAAATAAGCATGAAAAGCCTGATAATTTGAAGATTAGCTGGCAACAGAACGGGAAACCGGTTATTGAAAATAGTGAACTGGGAATTTCAATATCTCACAGCAGATCCGTATTAATTATGTCAGTTGGCAAGGAAGAACAGGGATGCGATATAGAGTTTGTTGAGTCGCGTTCTAAAGATGATTGGTGTGACCTGCTTGAAAACAAGCATCTGGAATTGTTTGATCGCCTGGAAACAGAGGATAAGGACATTAATATTTCAGGCACACGTATATGGAGCATCAGGGAAACGGTTATTAAAGCATTCGGGCAGCTACCCCTGAGCATAACAATAGCAAAGATCCTGGATAAACATATTTTATTCACTGTCAGAACACCTGATCATATAGTGAACATTCTTACATTTCCTGTCCGGGTGCTTCCGGGTAATTCATATGTCGTTGCTGTCATTACCGGATTACCTGATGATGAAAACCCTGATGACAATTCGCGAATTGCAACAGTATCTGATAATTTGTTCAATGAACGGACCGGGGCATTTTCGACGGAATTCATAACCACCTTTAAAGAATGTAAGGGTTTTTACGGTAAGACATATTTTACCGATTTTCCCTTGTGGATGGGATCCCTCCGGGAGCTTGTACTAAGTCCTGTGAGTAAGCAGTTGCTTGCCGATCTGGGGTCGGGTAAATATGGCATGGTGACCAATCATTCGGACATAAACGTATACAATGAAGCCGAATCACTGAACAGGATCAGTGGAAGTATGAGGATCACGGGCAACTCGGATCTTGAAAATTCATTTATTGATCTTAGCTTCGAATGGTTCAGGCAATCTGATACAGGTAATCTGATCAGGCTGGCCGATTGCAATCTGTCAACAACCTGGGTAAGCATTGAGGGCCGGGGTATTGTGAAAAAAAGTCCGCTACCCGGTTATTTTCGAGACTTTTTATCAGAATACATGAGAGAAGGAATGATTAATAGTCTTAAGAATGGCATCGATAAGTATATCAACATGAGTGAACTTGGGAAAACAATATACAGTGCACCGGCTTTTCCACGGCCCGAAATATTGTTGAACAGGGTGATCCACGAGACAGGGATGTATGACAGTAATGCCGTTGGTAACCTGTATTATTCAAATTATTATGACTGGCAGGCAAAGAGTATTGAAAGGCTTATCCACGCGACTATACCTGAGATATTTCTAAGCGGGGGGAAGAAGGGTGAATATGTTTGCCTGCAGTGTGGAGTGAATCATATACAGGAGGCCATGCCTTTCGAAGATATTGAAGTATGCATGTATCTGGAAACACTTTTCGAAAACGGTATCCGGTTTTACTTTGAATATTTTAGTTCGGATAAGGAAAACAAACGAAAGCTGGCTTATGGGAATAATACAATTATCTGGGCCAAACGGCTTCACGACCATTCTTTGCCTTATGTTAAATCATTACCGGAAAAGCTTCTGGCACAGGTTATGGATAAGAAAGCCGAACTTATATAGTGTTTGTCCATAATGTCCGATATCCGCGTTGCTATTCATATTTTATTGCCATTGCCGGGTTGGTTTTTGATGCTTTTAACGAGCGATGGAGAATTGTAAGCAGGGCTATGACCAAGGCAGAAAGAAACGCGTAAAAGAACGGAGCCGGTTGTAATGATATACGGTAATAAAAATTTTGCAGCCAGTTTTGCATTACAAACCAGGAAACAATCCATGCAATGATCGTTGATATGCTTATCAGGATAAGGATTTCTTTCATTAACATGAAGACGACATTTTTCCCGGATGCCCCGAGTACTTTCCGGATACCGATCTCACGGGTACGTTGTTCGGTGGTAAACGCGGTTAATCCAAATAAACCCAGGGTGGCGATGAAAATGGAAAAGACGGAAAAACCCAGTGCCACTTTACTGTTTCTTTTTTCCTGCTGATAAAGACTGTTAAAATCTTCATCAACAAAATAATATTGCATGGGTTCATTCAGGGTATGCTTTTTCCATGTATTTTCAATATTATTAATTGCACGGTTCATGTCCCGCGGTGCGAGGCGAACTGTGACGGATCCCCAGTGCCAGTCTCCGGGCCTGAGAATAAACACATGGGGCTGGATCTCGTTGTGGAGTGACTGAAAATGGAAATCTTTAACAACACCTATTACTGTCAGATAGTTGAAGGTGTTGGGTTCATCTGCCGGTTGCATGAACCTCGTACCTATAGGATCTTTAAGATTAAACTTCCGCACGGCTGTTTCGTTTATCACTATCGCCGAGCTGTCGGAAGCAAATTCCCTGGAAAAGAACCTGCCTTCATCAAGTTGGAACTTATAAGTTTCAAGATGTTCGTAATCAATCCATGTAGTGTTCATAAGTATGGTGTGATCAGCTCCCCGTCCCTCAATCATATAACCGTTGTTATTATTCGGATGTCCCGGTACGGCTGTTGAAATGCTGGCCTGAGTTACACCGGGATATCTGGCTATCTCCTGTTTAAAGGTTTCTGTCTTATCACCCAGAGCACCTGCTCTGCGTATGGCCATTAGCCGTTCTTTATTAAACCCGAGATCTTTGTTTTGCATATAACTTATCTGCTGGTATATAATTAATGTACCAAGAATAATAATAATGGAGATAGCAAACTGGATAACCACCAGAAAGCTTCGGAAATTACCGTTTTTAAGTCCTGACTTTACTTTTCCGCTAAGAACGGTTACAGGCCGGAAGGAGGAAAGGTAAAAAGCCGGGTAACTTCCTGCCAAAACGCCGACTATTAATGAGAGTATTATAAGGCCCGGCACGATATACCATTTGCCGAAATAATTCAGGGAAAGATGCATATTGATCAGATCATTAAAATAGGGCATTGTCAACTCTACTAGCAAAACAGCTATTATGAGGGCCAGGAAGCTCATTATGACCGATTCGAACAGGAATTGCCGGACCAGGTTACCTTTTGAAGAGCCCACCACTTTTCGTATGCCCACTTCTTTTGAACGTCCTGCCGAACGGGCTGTGGACAGGTTCATATAATTAATGGCGGCAATCACAATTACCAGAACTGCAATGACTGAAAATATGTAGATGTATTTTTTATCGTTGGTGGGTTTTAATGAATGATCTATTTCATTATTCAGATGAATATCAGTGAGAGGCTGAAGATAAAGGCCATATTGGTTTCCTGCTTCAGTAAATTCTTTTGTTGAAATGCCAAGGAATTTTTTCAGTTGCGGACCGACATATTTTTCAAGCAAAGCCGGGATCTTTGTTTCCAGCTTATCAGCTGAAGTTCCGTCTTCAAGCAGTATATATGTATTGAAACTGTTTGATAGCCAGAAATCATCCAGTGCCCTGCTATGGGATAAAAATGAACCGGCCATGGTAAAATTAAAATGACAGTTTTCCGGGGGGTCTTTCAATATACCTGTGATGGTATAATAAGTTGTATCGGAATTAATTCTTAGTTGTTTCCCGACAGGGTCCCGGTCACCAAAGTAACGTTTAGCTGTGGATTCGGTAAGTACCAGCTTATAAGGTGCATTCAGAACATCATTCTCGTTTCCCTGTATCAGGTCGAATGAAAAAATGTTAAAGAAGCTCGAATCAACCAGTATCATATCCTTTTCAACAAAGGATTTATCATCATATTTAATGACCACTTCAGCCCACCGGTCCAATCGTGCAGCATCAATTACTTCGGGAAAATCTTCAAGAAAGGCTGCAGCTGTCGGAGCGGCAGTATATGCACCATTAAGTTCTGCATCACCAAACTTTCCGTTAAGGATAAGGCGATATATGTTATCTTTTTTCTCATTGAACCTGTCGTAACTCAGTTCATACGCAACAAACAGTATGATCATTATGCTGCAGGCCAGACCAATGGCAAGCCCCGATATATTGATCAGTATATAGGTTTTATGACGGAGCAGATTCCGGATGGCAATCTTAAGAAAGTTCGATATCATAATTACTTTATTGAATTTGGAACTTACTCATAAGACGACCGGCATATGTGAATCGTTACAAATGAAATTATAAACAGTGTCTGTCCATAAAGTCCCATTTGCCGCGTTACGCTTGTCCGGAAATTGCTCATTTACGACTGGTAAACTCCGCGTTTCCGGACTGCGCAAGCCTTGCAAATGGAAGTTTATGGACATACACTAAGTAGTATGTATGTGTTCGATATTTTAATTATTTCACCCTGAAATTATTCAATAAACTGTTCTGCATAATAGCTTGAAGTAAGGGGCTCGCCGGTGGCATTTTCGATCATTTCATTCCAGTGGTAACTCGCTCCGGGATAAAATACATATTCCTGCAGGTAATCACCTATGCCCGGATTGTTAGAAAAGTTGTCATAGTATGGATCTTCACTCATAAGGATTTCACTTCCTATATAACTAACAAGTTGTGAAGCTAGTAATTCGCCAAGTAAATAATTATGGTAGTAACATGGATATAAGGCTATATGGACCTTAGCGGCCCAGTCGGGATTATTTCTTCCTTCCGGTTGCCGTAACAGCTGATAGTTTTCCACCAGGTCACGCCAAAGGGCATTGAGGTCCTGATCAGGATTCTCATAGAGCTGTTTTTCGAAACGATACATTACCTGGCACCAGCGGGAGAACACCAGTTGTCCGACCCTCAGGTTTGCATGCAGGTCATCTTCGAGTTCTTCCATTTCATTTTCGAGTTCTTCAGTTTCATCCTCGTCATTACCTGTATTTTCAATGATCCATTCCGGATTTGAGTATAATCTTCCGAACATATTGGCAATAGCTTCCGTGGTAAAAGCATGTGCATGTGTACGCAGGAAATACGGAAGTTCAGGGTCATTGTATTTCGAATATACACCGTGGCCTAATTCATGTAACATGGTATTCATCCAATTACCATTGCTTTGGATATTGGCCAGGATCCTTACGTCACCTTTCCTGTCGATATCTGTACAGTATGCATGCTGGTTTTTCCCCTCTTTCTCAAAGAGATCGCTGTTTTTCAGGATATCATCAACAGGAAGGCCTATTCCTTCGTAATAATCCCTGCTGATTGCCACTATATCTTTATTCTTGTAATATTTGTCAACATCAACATTAAATATCTCGGGAGCCTCCTGGAAAAACCGGTTCTGATAATGCCAGGGCCTTAATTCTTTTATTTTTACATTATACCGGCCGGCAAGGTATTGATCAATTTCCTTTTTTACTTCCGCGAAGGTCTCTCCGGTCAGTTCATCCAGCTCATTAAACAGTGATAGAACATCTTCCGGATCCTGCTCGCTTAGTTTTAATGACATTTCATGATAATTAGTGAAACCGAGCTCCCGGGCCAGTTTATTTCTCAATTTAACGAGCTTAACCACATCTTCCGCTACTTCATCTCCGATAACCTTACTTGCGAGCCATGCCTTTTTCAGGGCTGATTTGTCTGTTGATTTTTTCAGGATGTTCTCCAACTGGTTATCAGTATACTGATCTCCTTCAATGCTTGCCCTGAAGCCGGTATATTTCTTTTCCAGGGCTGTTTCAGCCTGGATGATCTCTTCCAGAAGGAGAGGGTCTGCCTGATTTCCCAGAAATTTATTATACAACAGATCAAGCTGCCGCTTCAGTAATTCATTATCAATACTGTCCTTTTCCTTAATGGTCTGCAACTGATTAAAACGCTCTTTACCCGAGTAGATACCTGCCAGTTTGATCTGCAATTCGGCAGCTTTTTTAAATGCTTCCTCATTGCCGCTGATGTTGGCTTTGTGCCAAACAATGTTCAATTCTGTCGATAAAGGAATAACATCTTTTTCCAGGCTGTCTATGAATACGGCCAGTTCCTCTTCAACCTTGCCGGGTTCTGAAATACACTGCATAAATAATAAAATGGATAATGTTGTGATCAAAGCCAATTGTATACCTGAAGTTCTCATTTTTATTAATTTAAATATAACATCCAATATTAGTTGATTTTCGGATGATCTGCAATACAATATTCATCTATTAGTAAGAAAACATTATTTTTACTCAAATTGAATGGTTCTTGCTTATAATTGATAACGGGTTTTTACTGAATAAAGCGCTTTTTCAAAGTGTTTAAAACGCTTATTCCGGGAACAGATTGCTGTCAAAATGACAAAATTGCATGGCAAATAAAAGGGTGGTAAAGAATTTGCTGGTGATTATTGTATAATTAAAACATAAAAGAGATGATAGGATACGGACATATTTTAATTTTTGCGGTATTCATGATCCTGAGCATGGTCATCGGGCAACAATTGAAATCAAGGTTCAGGAAGTATTCAAAAATACCTGTCAATTATGGCATGAGCGGTAAGGATGTGGCGGAAAAGATGTTACATGATAATGAAATTTATGACGTAAGTGTTGTTCCTGTTAAGGGGCAGTTGAGTGATCATTATAATCCACAAACAAAAAAAGTAAGCTTAAGTCCTGATGTGTACTACGGGCAAAGTGTGTCAGCAGCTGCGGTTGCTGCGCATGAATGCGGGCATGCAGTGCAGCATAAACATGCATATGCATTTCTGAAGTTGCGAAGTGCTCTTGTACCCGTACAAAATGTTAGTGCCAAAGTATTGAATTTCATTTTTATTTCTATGTTCTTTGGTTTTATGTTTTTGCCCGGCTTAATAAGTATTGATACTGCTTTAATCATTATTGCAGCATGTTATGGGGTTTTCACATTATTTGCTTTTGTTACTTTGCCGGTTGAGATCAATGCCAGTCAACGGGCACTTGCCTGGCTCAACAGCAGTGGAATAACCAGCAGGTCAACATACCCGCAGGCCAAAGATGCATTAAAATGGGCTGCCTATACTTATGTTGTTGCTGCCTTATCTTCATTGGCAATGCTGTTGTATTACCTATCATTACTGGCAGGCAGGAGAAGTTAATAATATTATACATTACTCCGGATTCACTTATTTCTTTTCGCGGTGAAATTGATGCCGAAGTAGAAGAATTCTCTTAGAATGGCATATTTTGTCCAAATTTTTTGTTCCTGAGCAATAACGTCATCATAATTGCATTTCTTAAAACGGGAAGGAGGGAATAATCGTATGTATTCGTGGAAGCCGGGTTCAAAGCCATGGTTGTAAAGCAGTTTGGTCCATTTGTTGAGGCTTCGGGTATTCTCATTCCCGAAAAGTATGTTACGCTGCAGTTTGTCATCATATATCTTTATCACTCTTTTGAAACCACGTTGTTTAAAGTTTTTTGCCCTGTTAAAAAGGTTGTTCCCGTTTTCTTCGCTTACCACCAGTTTTCCTTCTTTTTTCAGCGTGTTACTGAAAATGTCAAGTGCGTCATGAACAGGTTCCAGATGATGGAGGGTGTCCTGGGCAAGAATGATGTCAAAACTCTCATCTTTTTCTTTCCTGTCGAAAACATTTTCATATTTAATTTCAAGTGAATCTACATTACCGTATTTACTCCAGTATTCCAGACGCTTGCGAATCTTGTCGTAATAATACTCCAGTGTAGTGCCTAACACATCAAATCCGTTCAGAGCCAGTAATATGCTTGTTGTTGCATAACCACAACCCACATCCCAGATCTTTTTCGGAGGACCTGTCACTTGTTGTAATACAAATTTCATCCGCTGATGAACATAGGCTTTTCGAAAGGCATATAAATCTTCGGAATTTACCAGCCGGTGATAATGTGTAAGGTCTTTATTTAGCTTAAGTTCTTTTATAAACAATTCCAGAAATTCATCTGCATTCATTCCCTGCATAAATTAATGATGTGTAACCCTAAAGTCCAGGAGTTTAACCAAAAATACGTGAATAATACAATTTGTGGTTATAAATATCGCTGCAATGTTAGTAAAAATAAGGCTAAAAACCGGATCCGGGTAATAAAAAACCTCCGGCAGTTATAATTGCCGGAGGTTTTTTTATATTTTATTTACCACTAAATAGTGTCTGTCCATAAAGTCCCATTTGCCGCGTTACGCTTGTCCGAAAATTGCTCATTTACGACTGGTAAACTCCGCGTTTTCGGACCGCGCGAGCCTTGCAAATGGAACCTTCTGAACAGACACATGTCCGGTTAAACATTTTGACTACTTTATAGACAGACTCTAAATAATGATACTATTCTTTATTCTGGTCAGTGGCTTTTTTTGGTTTTCTTTTGTGTATCTGTTCCTGTACTACACTGCCTGTTAAATACCCGATAAGCAGTCCGTATGCCATACTGCCATACCAGTTGGAAGTGATCGGGCATGAACCGGAATTGCAACCAATATAATACCAGTAAAGATAACCGGCAAATCCGCCGATCGCTACAAACAAAATGTATAGCCAGTATTTTTTAAACAGTTTATTCAATACTAAAATATATTTATGGTTTATATTACAATTTTACAGGTTCATTGACTTTTAATACATCGGCAATGGCTTTTTTAAAAGTTTCCTTTGGTAAAGCCCCCATTGCCATTTGAGGCTGACCTTCGGCCGGAACGAACAGGATCGAGGGTATGCTTTGAATACCAAATATCGAAGCGACTTCAGGTTGTTCTTCAGTATCTACCTTATAAATATTCAGCTTATCTCCGTATTCATCCTGCAATTCTTCCAGTATTGGAGCAACCATTTTACAGGGCATACACCAGTCGGCATAAAAATCAATAATTGCCGGCTTATCTCCCTTGAATTTCCAATCTTTGTTTGTTTGATAATTAAAGATCTTTTCTTTGAATGTTTCGTTTGTCAAATGTTCTAGTTTCATCGTATCTGTATTTTAATAGTTATTTCTTATTTCAGGACAAATCCCGTACCAAAGATACAAATATATAAATAAATAAATAAATACATATATATAATATAAAATAAATACAAAGATTTTAATAAACTTTAGGCAAAAAACCTGCACTTTACAAACAATGAGACATTGTATTATGCTGGTTATAAATTTATTTTGTGTTTTTTAGCGGGCCTTGTTTACCAGAACATTAAATAAATTTGAGGCTATTGTATAGAATAATATTGCTTTAATTTCTTCCCCGCGAACCGGGGTTTCGAACTGCCTGCAAGGCAGTTCGACCTACTTTTTTATTCCCTACGGTCATGAGATCGCCTTCGGCTAAGTTGTCTTCCACACAAAAAAGCAGGCAAAAAAAGTCACCGTTCCACAAAAATCGCTTGATTTACTACGAAAGGTTTTCTCCCCGCGGAACCCAAACTCACTCCTCCTTCGTCGTCGTTCGGACAGGGTTCCTCCAGGACCCCGCGACGAAAACCTTCCTTGAAATCTTACGCGATTTTTCTGAGACGGTTTCCGCTACTGCACAACTATATGCTAATTTCAATGAAGGTGGACTTTGAGAAACATAGGTTCCCTTCTGCATAGCATAGCTTATCATAAACAACGTAAATTTCTGATAGCATCAACCTTTCCAAATAAATTATCACAAGAAACGGAACTCCGCCTTCATGATTTTCCGTTAAAAAAAATCAAGGTGGTCACCGTTAAAAAAATCGAGCTGTTCGACGTTAGGAGTTCTCGATTTTTAGGTGATCACCTTGATTTTTTAGGAAAATCCTGTCAGCGGCGGCGTTTTTTGCTTACTTTTTTTCGCTGCTGTAAAAAAGTAAGTCGAACCGCATGGGGAGCGGTTCGAAACATTTGGCCCTTTGAAGGCATATATAATAAAAATAGTGTTTATAATAACAATGCTATTCTATATAAGAGCCAGATTTGATCTGAAACCAGGACATTAAACTGACAAAAGGTCAGTTTAATTGTGATTCGAGCTTATCATCAAAATAATTTTGGCGGTTTGATAAGTGGAAATTTGAGAGTTTATGGACAGACACTAATTATTGCCGGGGACCTGGTTCGTTTCTATGTCGTATTGTTTGAGCTTATTGTAAAGGGTTTTCCTGTCAATATTCAGGATCTTGGCTGCTTTTGATTTGTTGTTATTAACCTTTGCCAACGTGTTCACGATAAGTTTTTTTTCTGCCTTCCATGATGCTTCTTTTAAATCAGTGGGTGATCGTTCAATACGGGCTTCTGCCGGCTCGTTTTCCTGGTAGTATTTAATTTCATCAGGCAGTAGGTCAACTGTAATGGTATTTTCGTCAGCAAGCAATATACTTCTTTTGATCACGTTTTTCAACTCTCTCAGGTTGCCATGCCAGGGATATTGCTGGATAAGATAAGTTGCTTCATCATCAAGCCCCATGACATTCTTTTGCAATTCCTCATTGGATAAAGAAATGAAATGGTCGGTAAAGATCAGGATATCTTCTTTTCGTTCACGAAGAGGGGGTATAATTATTTTGAATTCATTAAGCCGGTGAAAAAGGTCTTCACGGAATTTTTTATTGATGACCTCTTTTTTAAGATCTTCGTTTGTGGCAGAAATAATGCGTACATCAACTTTTATGTTTTTTGTATCGCCAACTCTGGTAACCACTCTTTCCTGAAGAGTTCGAAGCAATTTTACCTGTACATCATATGAAAGGTTCCCCACTTCATCCAGAAACAGTGTGCCGCCGTTTGCCTGTTCGAAAACGCCTGTTTTATTGGCAATCGCACCCGTGAAAGAACCTTTAATATGTCCGAAAAGCTCACTGTTTGCCAGTTCTTTTGGAATGGCACCGCAATCAAGAGCAATAAAAGGATTGTTTTTTCTTTTGCTTTTTAAATGAATAAGGCGTGCAATATATTCTTTTCCCGATCCGGTTTCACCCTGCAGGATCACACTCATATCTGTTGAAGAAACCAGGTTGGCAAGTTTAATAACCTCTTTGATCTTTTTACTTTCACCAACAATGAATTGTTCGTGAAATATAGTTGAGCCTTTACCTGATGTGGTACCGGAAAGTGTTTTATTAAGAATATGCAGTATCTCTTCCTGCTGTATGGGTTTTGTTACATAATCAACAGCTCCGGCCTTCATCAGCTTAACGGCGAGACGGACATCTGCATAGGCAGTGATTATAATAACCTTTGTTTGAGGACTTTTCAATTTTATCTTGTTCAACATCTCAAAACCATCACTGTCAGGCAGCCTGAAATCACATAATACCAAGTCATAAGTGATTTTTGATATTTTGTCTGTACCAGATTTGCCCGTAAAAGCTGATGTAGCATCAAATCCGTTATCATTCAGGTATTTTTCAAGAATACCACAGATATATGAATCATCGTCAATTATTAAGATCTTCTTCACACACAAAAAACTTTTTGAAAAATCAGCGCTTTGTTGCACTTTAAAATGCAAGATACGGATTAATATGCGAATATTAAGTCTTTTTATAATAATTTCAGGGAAGAAGATGAAAGCGGACAGACTATTGTTTTGCCGGTTCTGGTATAAACCATGATTATTTTCATTTGTCTGGGGATCCGGAAAAATAGTCTTTAATTGAACGGGATTTTTCTATAAACCAGTGTTTGGTATCTTTCCACTTTTCGCCTGAATCTTTTTTTACTTCATCCAGTTTTATTTGCAGTTCGGTCTTTTTTATTTTCAGATCCGACAGGATTTTACGGGTTTTTTCCTTTGTTGATTCTCCTGCTTTATCCAGGCTTTTTTCCAGCTGTTCAATATGTATATTCAGATCATCGATTATCTTTCCGGCATCCTCGATGAAGCTTTTTTTATCACCTTCAACATAGGCATAAACTGTTTCAAATTCAGCTTTTGCTGACAACCAGTTTTCATTATCCGAATTAACGAGCTTGTTAAAAGCGTCTTCAATTTTGTTTTGTTTACTTTTAAGATCAGTCAGCTCATTTTCCATTTCCCTGATCGCGGATCGCTTTTTGTTTATTTTGTCCATTAACCGCGATTCCGTATCATAGATCCCGGCCATGAGATTTTTTACCGCGGGTTCTTTTTTTTGTATGTAATTATATTTTGTTTCCATTTCTCGCGGGTTTAAATTCTTGTATTATAATTTTTCTTCTTCAGTTTTGTTTCCCGGATTGTTCAATTGTTGTGCATCTTCTTTTTTGCTTTTGTCATCTTTGGTAAACTCATTGACAATGCCTTCAAGCTGTTCAATGCGTTCATCTTTTTCTTCCAGCATTTTTTTTCTTTTTCTCCTGCCCGGTATGGATAATAAGTAACTAAGTAGTGCACCGGTAAATACGGCAATAACAATAAGTAAGGCCACATAACTTTTTATATCCCAGCGCCATAGCCTGAGAGTAACTTCATAGGCGTTTTGTACGGCAAACAATACAACTATGGTTAACAAAAGTAATGTCAGTATAAAATATTTTTGCATGATTATTTGTTAATATCTGTAAATTGCACAAACCTGAATGTTTTTTTCCGGCATTTCTTCTTCTTCCGCCAGGTAAACATTTCCGCCGTTCAATAAGCTTAACAGGCAAGCTTCATTTAATAAGCAGTTATTATCCGGTTTTTGTTGTTCATCAAGATACACTTTTTTATTTTCAGCATCAAATTTCCCCCAATAATATTCACCTTTTTTTATAAATAGATGATCGATCTTTCCTTCAATACCTGATTGGAGAATATTTGTTATCGCAGTTGAGGTCACATTCTTACCTGCTTTTTCCGGGTAGGATGCCAAAGCCGTGTTTTTCCCCTCGTTAAAATAATTCTCCATGTGTTTTACAGCTTCTTTTTTCAAATCATTTTGTGACTTCTCATCATAATTTCCTCCTAAATTTGTTTGATAAATATGCTCATAGTCCGAGAATGATTTGAAAATACTGAAAACACTGTCAACTGCAGCTATAAGCAGAGGTTCGTTATGACCTTCAAGATATTGCATAAGTTGCCGGTTGACAATTCGCAGGATCTTTTCTGCAAGCAATTGTTTTTCATCTTTATTTCTTCCCTGCCCGTGAAAAAGGGCTTTACCCGAACCTTCCTGCCCGGTTCTGAATTGCAGGCTCTTTTGTTTTTCTCTTAATAAGGAAACCTCTGAAGTGGCTTCTGCAGAAAACAAATCTTTTTCTTCTCTGAGTTCATAGTCAGAATAGCTGTAAAGCCTGGCATTGTTGAGACTCAGTGTTAAAAGAAAAAACTTTTTCCGGTGGGATAACCAGGGGATAATGGGTATAATATAATAGTTATTCAGGGCCAGTGCTGTTTCGGGAACATTAATGGGAAGCTTTATATAGTAAAGATTTTTTGCATTGCTGAACAGGGCAAGACCTTCCCGCGGATCTGATATTATTTCACTGTTGTTTTCAATGCCGGAAAGGAGTGTAATTTCAGATTCAGCATCGTTTTTTGAAATGCCACTGTCTTTGAGCTGTTGGATTATCTTTTTAACGCTGTTTTTCAGTTTAATCTGCTCATCTTTGATCGCTAAGGTGTTTGGTTTTTTATTGTTGACTGAAATGTATATTGATGTACAAATATCATTAGCATTATTTCTGATCATGTTTTTGAAGATCTTAGGTGTAAGCCTTATCATAATTATTCTTTTTTATTATTTATTAATGCAATAATATGATCGATATTGGTGCCGTGTCAGATGCAACGCGCAACTCATAGCAAATCTCCCGGGTTGTTTGTTCAACCCTTGTACCATACCAGAGATTTCTTTTTTTTATTTTTTAAAACGCGCATTGTGAGACGTTTATGATAAGCAGTAAATGTAAATAACATGTTTGGCTTGTGGTTGCAACTGAATAATTGTGGAAATATTTCTACAATCCCTTACCGGGGAAGATATAAGATAAATTAAATCAGGCTCAGGGCAGTCATTTAGCAAATATAAAAACGGAAATTCCAATTCCTTTCTTAAATGTTGTAAACAATTATGCACAGAAGTGTGGATAATTAGGTACATTATTTTTTTGTCATTTATTTGTATAGTAGCTGATTAACAGCATAATATATGTTTATTGGTTTTTAATTATATAATTGGTATGATAGTTTCTGGTTATTGGATCAAGATGTTTTTTTTAATAAACTTAACTTGAATAAATGAGAACAACATTTTTAAATAATAGTCTTGTGTCCATAATAATCGGACTTTTAGCAATTATTTTCGGGATTCTGGCATTCACAAATCCTGAAGCAACAGTGCTGGCAATTGCAACCTATTTTGGAATATTTCTTTTGCTGGCAGGTATACTTATACTGGTAGCCTCTTTATCAAGGAGAAGAAGTGAATATTCGGGTTGGTGGTTTTGGATAATTGAGGCGATTTTTGACATTGTGATCGGCCTCATTGTTATTGCTTATCCAAAGATCTCTGTAAGTGTCCTTATGGTTTTTATCGGCATATGGGTCCTTATTGCCGGAATTATGCAAATGACAGCTTACTATAGATTGAAGCATGCAGGGGTGGGTTCTGCGGTAATTCTCATTGGTGGAATTCTTTCATTGGTTTTTGGGATCCTGTTTTTATTTCGTCCTTTCGAGGGAGCTATGGCGTTAGGTATTTTGCTTGGCATTTATGCATTGATCTTTGGTTTTATAGCGTTATTCAGAGGGCTCAGGTTCAGTAAGATATAGTAATTTCCCTGTAGTTGATAAAATTTATGAACAAAGCGGAATATGGCTTGTTATTATACTTATGTCTGTAGTCACAGTACTTTCCTTTATGTTTTCACCAATTCTGAACTGCTTATAGCCCGGCAAAAAATTATTTGGTATTCGTATAATAATAACGTATCTTATTATCCTGCATGAGCAATACAGATTAAATGATTCACTTTACAAAAGAATTGCTAAAAAGGATAAGAAATAAATTTTATACAATCTATAAAGGTAATCCTAAGCAAGATGGAAAGGATAATATTTGTATCAAACAGGTTGCCGGTTTCGGTCAGTGTTAAGGATGACCAGGTAACAGCAAGACAAAGTGTCGGTGGTTTGGCGACCGGTATGAAGTCATTTTATAAATCATATGACAGTTTATGGATTGGCTGGGCCGGAATAGACAAAAACGAGCTGAATGCAAAAACAAAAAAGCAGTTCAACAGTATTATGGACCAGGAGAGATGTTCCCCGGTCTTTATTGATGAAGAAGATTTTGAAAACTATTATTCAGGATTCAGCAATAAAACAATATGGCCCTTATTTCATTACTTCACACAATTTACTGAATATGATAAGGAAACATGGAATGCATACAAGAGGGTGAACAGGGTATTTGCGGATGCTGTTGTAAAACACCTTAAAAAGGGTGATAAAATATGGGTTCATGATTATCATCTCCTGCTTCTGCCGCAGATGATAAGGGACCGGTTTCCTGATGTGTCTATCGGGTTTTTTCTTCATATTCCCTTTCCGTCCTATGAGGTATTTCGGATTATACCATGGAGAAAGGAAATTATCGAGGGTATGCTTGGTGCTGACCTTTTAGGTTTTCATACATTTGATTATGAAAGGCACTTTCTGAGTAGTGTGAGGAGGTTATTAGGTTATGAAATTTCGTTCAATCAGATTAACATGAGGGAACGGTTGATCAAAGTGGATAATTTTCCTATGGGTATTGATTATGATCGTTTTCATAATGCTGCATTAAATAACCAGAAAAGATCGATAAAAGATAAATCGGAAGTTCAGAAGGAGATCGACAAGTATATGCTTATGGCTCCGGATCGTAAGTTTGTACTCTCAATCGACAGGCTGGATTATTCGAAAGGAATATCAAACCGCCTTTTGGCATATGAAAGGTTTTTGGAAAAATATCCCGGATTTCAGAAGAAAGTAACTCTCATCATGCTTTCGGTACCCAGTCGCACTGATGTGGATCATTACCAGATGATGAAAAGTGAGGTTGATGAGCTGGTAGGCAGGATCAACGGGAGATTTTCAACAATTGAGTGGACACCGGTCTGGTATTTTTATCGTTCTATGCCTTTTGAAAGCCTGATAGAGCTTTACAGTTCATGTGAGATCGGACTGCTGACACCGATTCGTGACGGTATGAATCTGGTGGCTAAAGAGTATATTGCTGCACGGGTAGACGGGAAAGGTGTATTGATATTAAGTGAAATGGCTGGTGCGGCAAAAGAGATGAGTGAGGCGCTGATCATTAATCCCAATAATATGGATGAAATCGCGGATGCCATAAACGAAGCTCTTATCATGCCTGATGATGAACAGACTGAACGTATTTCAATGTTGCAGAAACGCTTAAAGCGTTATGATGTTGAACGTTGGGCACAGGATTTTATGAACCGCCTGGATGAGGTAATACATGCCCAACAACAGAATCTTATCAAAAAGATAAATAAAGATATTGAGAACAGTATTGTAAATAAGTATAAGCAGTCAGAAAAGAGAATTTTATTTCTTGATTACGACGGCACACTGGTAGGATTTAAAAATAAGCCGGAGCAGGCCAGTCCGGATGACGAATTGTATTCCCTGTTTGAAAAGCTTAGTAAAGATAATGAAGTGGTATTGATCAGCGGGCGTGATAAAGATACGCTTGACATGTGGTTCAGAGGGAAAAACCTCACACTTATAGTTGAACATGGTGTATGGATAAAAGAGCCGGGAGGGGAATGGCAACAGATCGAGCCCATGAACAGTGAATGGAAGGAATTAATAAGGCCGGTTATTGAATTATACGTTGACCGTACACCTGGCAGTCTGGCCGAAGAAAAAAATTTCTCACTGGTCTGGCATTACCGTAAGTCCGATCCCGAGCTGGGAATTTTGAGGGCTATTGAACTGAAGGATGAGTTGAGGAGTCTGGTTGCCAATCATAATCTCGAGATACTCGAGGGTAATAAAGTAATTGAAATTAAAAACAGCGGAATTAATAAGGGGCGGGCAGCGCTGCGAATACTTAACAATAAGCAGTATAATTTTATTCTGGGTATCGGGGATGACTGGACCGATGAGTATCTTTTCCAGGATTTGCCTCCTTCTGCTGTGACCATAAAGATAGGTTTCAGGAATACACAGGCAAAATACAATTACGAGACGCATAAAGATGCCAGAAAACTTTTACAGAAATTCGTGGAAGTTCAATAAATCCTTGCTCAAACTATTCTATGTTTTTTTTGAGGAGGCATTAATTTGTTGAATATTTTCCGAATTGCAATGACGGCAGGTATTTACTGGTTTAAGGGTAATCATTACTTCTTTGCAGTCGAAACACCTGAACCAGTAGTCATCGGTGATATAAAAACCACCCCTGATCACCAGGGTTTTTCCTTCAATAAATAATTGGGCGATCTTTTTACGTGCTTTTTCATATAACCTGGTGAAAGTGGGTCTTGAGATCTCCATTCTGCATGCAGCTTCTTCCTGGGTCAGGTCTTCATAATCGGCCAAACGTATAGCTTCATATTCTTCAAACAGCAAAATGATCTCGTCCGGTTTACGTAACGACATACC
The DNA here is from genome assembly GCA_964492185.1 of uncultured Bacteroidales bacterium. Taxonomy (GTDB): domain Bacteria; phylum Bacteroidota; class Bacteroidia; order Bacteroidales; family UBA10428; genus JAFGSZ01. The sequence goes on from CAZBJH010000013.1 coordinate 39,324, forward strand.
AAAGGGTCTGAAGCCTTCCATAGGCGGCGGCATGGTAATCCTTCTGTTTTTTCTTTTATTCGGCATCGATTGTTAAGTTTTATAATTATGATGAACATTTATCCGGTTTGCCGGTTGTAATGCTGATGTTAGTTAACTGTTATATCAAAAACAGGTGTTAATTTTATTTTGTTAAAGTAACATTTTAAAAGGAACATATGTTCATAAAATAAACATTTTGTTACTTTTATTGTTAATAATGATTATTCCGCGGGATCAGATAAAAGGATTAATAGTATTTTTATGCCGGAAATAATTCTGATGAGTCAGTGTTCATCATAGTTATGAAGATACATTGAACTTTCCGGATCTGTAGGGCCGGGATATTATTCATTCCTCAGGTTTGGTGCGGATTCATGGCATCGAAATATGAAGCATGCATAAAGAAGAATAGATATATAATTATTATTTTTTAATAAATTTTAAAACGATACAATTATGAGTACAAATCAATTAGGTCTGTCAAAGGAATATGCGGTTTCTATGAGTGAGAAGCTTAACGGATTATTGGCAGATGTTCAGGTTTTTTACATGAATCTGCGTGGATTTCACTGGAATATCAAAGGGAAAATGTTTTTTTCTTTGCACGAAAAGTTTGAAGATCTTTATGATGAGGCAGCAGACCAGGCAGACGAGATAGCAGAACGCGTACTGATGCTGGGAGAGACGCCGGTACATGCTTTTTCCGAATATCTTAAAATTGCTGATTTTAAAGAGATCAAAAATGTTTCCGGTGCTGAGGAGACCGTTAAACACGTGGTCAGCAGTCTGCAGGCACTGGTAAAAAAGGAAAAGTCTATTATTGAAACAGCATCTGAAGAAGGTGATGAAGGAACAGTTGATCTGTTGACGGGTTTTGTTTCAGGACGTGAAAAGATGATATGGATGTACAATTCCTTTCTTAAGTAATAATAAGTATTTTAATATAGAAACCCCGGCAAGCTTATTATGCCTGCCGGGTTTTTTTTGCTCCGCCAGGGTTTTACGGATTAGCATTCGTTTACCGGGATTATTTTCGTACCCTGGCTGTGTAATTTCCATAATAAAAATACCGGAATCAATCAGGATTTCCGGTATTTATGATACCTATCCCTGCTGCCCCGCCAGGGTTCGAACCTGGACTCTTCTGATCCAGAGTCAGACGTGTTGCCAATTACACCACGGGGCAATGCGTGGCAAAATTAAAAAAATCATTTAAATCTTCATTATCCTTTGCCGCTAATTTTTGTCCAGCTGTCACGCAGTGTTACTGTACGGTTGACAACAGTTCTTTCTTCACGGCTGTCAGGATCAACACAAAAATATCCCAAACGTTCAAACTGGAATTTTTCGAACGGTTTGGCATTTTTTATTTCAGGTTCAATATAACCCGTGGTTATTTTAAGCGAATCGGAATTCAGGTTGCTTAAAAAGCTTTCTCCTTCAGGATGATCATATGGATCCGCTGTATTGAACAGTCTCTCATATAGCCTGACTTCAGCCTTTACTGCATGATCAGCAGAAACCCAGTGCAGGGTGCCTTTCACCTTCCTCCCGTCGGGTGAATTGCCACCCCTGCTGGCAGGATCATAAGTGCAGATCAGTTCGGTAATCTTTCCTTCGGCATTTTTTACCACCTCCTTACACGTGATAAAATAGGCATACCGTAACCTTACTTCCCGGCCCGGTGCCAGTCGGAAGAATTTTTTGGGAGGGTTTTCCATGAAATCATTGCGTTCAATATAAAGAACCCTGGAAAAGGGTACTTCCCTTTTGCCCATGCTTTCATCCTCAGGGTTATTAATTGCTTCCAGCAATTCGGACTGCCCGCCGGGGTAGTTCTCAATAACCACCTTCAGGGGATCAAGTACGCCCATGACCCTTTGTGTCCGCTTATTCAGGTCTTCCCGCAGGCAATGTTCCAGCAGTCCTATGTCGATCACATTTTCACGCTTGGCTACTCCCACGCGGTCGGCAAAATCACGTATTGATTCCGGGGTGTATCCCCTTCTGCGTAATCCGCAGATCGTAGGCATCCTGGGGTCATCCCAGCCCTTGACGTGCTTTTCTTTTACCAGCTGAAGGAGTATACGCTTACTCATCACAGTGTAATTAAGGTTCAGCCGGGCAAATTCATTTTGGCGGGTACGTTTGCGTTGTACTTCCGGATCGTCAATAATATTATCCAGAAACCAGTCGTACAAGGACCGATGGACCTCGAACTCGAGAGTACAAAGTGAATGGGTTATACCTTCTATAAAATCAGATTGCCCGTGGGCAAAATCGTACATGGGGTATATGCACCACGTATCTCCCGTACGGTGGTGAGAAGCATGCTTGATCCGGTACATCACCGGGTCGCGCATGTGCATATTGGGGGAGGCCATGTCAATTTTTGCACGTAGCACCTTTGAGCCATCAGGAAACTCACCTTCCTTCATACGAGCCAAAAGGTCAAGGTTTTCTTTGGGCGGACGGTTCCGGTATGGACTTTCCTCACCGGGTTTTGTAGGTGTTCCGCGTGTAGATGCAACTTCATCGGCACTACTTTCATCCACATAGGCAAGTCCCTTTTTAATCAGTAACAATGCCCATTCGTACAATTGATCAAAATAGTCGGAAGTATAGAATTCACGGTCTTCCCAGTCGAACCCCAGCCAATGCACGTCCTTTTTAATGGATTCCACGTATTCTTCTTCTTCCTTTTCAGGATTGGTATCGTCAAATCTGAGATTACACTTGCCGTTGTATTTATTCGCGAGGCCGAAATTCAGGCATATGGACTTTGCATGGCCGATATGAAGATAACCGTTTGGTTCGGGAGGGAAGCGCGTGAGTACCTTACCATCGTGACGGTTTTGCCTCAGGTCTTCTTCTATGATCTCTTCAATGAAATTTAAAGGTTTTTTTTGAGTATCGTTGTCCATATGTTTTAACGTACATTAATAATTATATTACATTTACTCCGTACTTTGGGTTACAGGTCTTCCAACCCGGAGACAAAAGTAACTATTTTGTGGTTTATTGATTTAAAATATAAAAAAGAATCGCTTCCGGGATAAAAAAGGTAAATTAGTCCAAATTTTTTTTCATGGGATTCATTCAACTGGAGAATATGGAGTTCTATGCCTATCACGGGCATTTTAAAGAAGAACAGATTGTAGGGAATAAGTTTTTGGTGCAACTGACCATTGAAGCCAATATGGAAGTGGCTGCACGTTCAGACAGCCTTAAAGATACCCTGAACTACCACACGGCTTATCAGCTGGTAAAGGAAGAGATGGCTAAGAAATCACATTTGCTTGAAAATATTGCATCCCGTATATTGGATACAGTCTATGCAAACTTTTCAGGTATAAGGTCAGTTACTGTGAAAATATCAAAGATGAATCCCCCCATAGGAGGTAAGATCGATGCTGTTAGTGTAACCCTGACACGTTAATTATGAGTGAGAAAAATTTAAAACCTTGCCCTTCCTGTGGTAATTTCTTCACTTGTACAGGAAATGAAGATTGCTGGTGTGAAAAATACCAGGTGCCTGAAAAAGGAATGATCAAAATTATGAATTCGTTCTCCGATTGTATTTGCCCGGAATGCCTGGCCGGATACGCGGAGAGGTAGAAAAAAAACCGGGTCAGGGCATGCCCTGACCCGGTTTTTTATATATCAAATCAATGGGGATCGATATATGTATTTAGCTTTTAGTGTATATCACTGTATCTCCGTCAGCCTTTATGGTCAGAGTGTTACCGTCCACGATTAGCGTGCCGCTTTGTGTGGCTGTGCCATCAAAACTATCTTCAATGAAAGAATCAAATTCCTCGGTTTCGGCACCGTACCAGACGATTTCCCCAAAAGTCATTGTTTCAAAATCAATTTCCGGACTTCCTATCTGGGTTATAGTCATGGTAAAATTATCTCCGTCAACCTGAAGATTACCTTTAAATCCCATGAACTGCTGCCAGTTCTCATCCTCATCCCTGAACTCCATAGCCAACTCAATTGAGGATTCCTGCAAAATAAGTCTCTGTTGAACTTCTCCAAATAAGTCATCGGTTTCTGTATAATACCATGTTCCTACATAGTCAGGGGTTTTTTCTTTTTCACATGATGTGAAAAATAAGGCAGCAACGAAACTCATTGCGATCAGTCCCCGTACATAATGCTTTTTCATAATCGATGAAATTTATTGAGTTAATATTGGTTATTTCTTATTGATTAATACGGGATTATATTATAAAGGTTTTATTTTAGGCAGGGTTATTGTACGATTTCTGATATAACAAAATTCGGGAGAAATACGTTTAATATGAATAATTCCATTTGATATGAGAGTGATCCTGTTTATACTTAGCGTATTATTGCCATTATCCCTTGCCGGACAAAATTTTACACGGTTTGACTTTAACAGGCACACCGGCAGGAAGAGTACTGCTGCAGATACGAACTATTATATTGAGACGGATTATCCTGCTACAGGGCTTGTTGTTAATATTCATGCAGGTGATTCTTTTTGCAATAGTACCGTTATCACGGGTAGCGATACAATGTTTTTAACGGAAGATGAACACTCGGATATCATGGATGACCGAAAGAACAGTAATCTGTTGTCGTTTAGCAGTCCCATTGACAGTTTTTGGTTTGATCCGGGGGGAATAGAGCATGAAGTGAGGTTTTTCCTTATCAATGCTGAAACGCCGGATTCCCTTCTGATAAAAAAGAAGCCCGTAAAAAAAAATGCCGGTTGTTCCGAACCGGGAATGATTGACCAGTCATTCTGGCGTGCCGGGCTCCCCGAACCGGAATACACCCGTATTAATCACCAGGTTTATCACCTTATCATCCATCATACTGCCGGATCAAACAAAGATACGAATTATGTACAGGTGATCAGGAACATATATGTATATCATACTCAGATAAACGGCTGGTCTGATATAGGGTATAATTACCTTATCGCACAGGACGGTACCCTTTATAAAGGGCGTGATCCGGGTGCGTTTGAACAGGATAATGTTAAAGGTGCACACTTTTGCGGCGCCAATACAGGGACGATGGGAATAAGCATTTTGGGAACATATATAGATGTTGCACCGGATAAGGAGGCACTTGAATCACTTGTCAGCCTGGTAACATGGAAGCTGGGTAAGGAGAGTTTCGATCCTATGGGTACCTTCCCCCATGTGTTGGATCCGGATCTGCCTGTAATATCGGGACACAGGGATGGTTGCGCGACGATCTGCCCGGGCGATTCCTTATACAGCCGCTTAGACAGTATAAGATTCAGTGTTCTGGAACGTTTTAATGATTGCGGGTATGTGATCAGCGGGTGGTATAAGAACGGAGATTTGCAGGGGTCGCCTGTAATATTTATACGGAATGATGAATTATATATCCGTGGAATGGAAATTGCGGATGCGGAGATACGGATAGTTGATCTTACAGGAAAACAGCATATAGTAAAGGACAAATATGTGACCGGCGGTGAAATAGGATTTAATATTGACTTTTTAACCCCGGGTTTTTATATTATTAAGATAAAAGCCGGCAATAGCTGCTTCTCAGAAAAATTTGTCATTCCTTACCGGCAATGACCAATCAATTTTACTATTTGGATAAGGAATAAATATTTTACTATCTTTGCAAGCCGAAAAGCAAATGGTTCCGTGGCCGAGTGGCTAGGCGGAGGTCTGCAAAACCTTTTACAGCGGTTCGAATCCGCTCGGAACCTCAGCAATAAGACTCAATAAAATGATGGGTCTTCTATACTCACAACAATATAAAAAAGTAAAAGACAGAGCGGATGAGAACCGCCGGTTCGAACCGAGCACACGTCAGTGCGCGAGCTCATGACCGGAGGGCATAATCCGCTCGGAACCTCAGCAATAAGACTCAATAAAATGATGGGTCTTCTATACTCACAACAATATAAAAAAGTAAAAGACAGAGCGGATGAGAACCGCCGGTTCGAACCGAGCACACGTCAGTGCGCGAGCTCATGACCGGAGGGCATAATCCGCTCGGAACCTCCTTCAGGATATTCCAACCTTAAAATTCGGAAATCAGTTTGCTGAAAATTACGAGATACCGGAAGTATTGGATTTCGATACCCCGGCCCTGATAGTTCAAAACGATGCTTTTGTTGTTACGGGTGATAAGTTGCTTCAAATGTTCGAACGCCTTGAGGTTGCTGAGTTCAGTGTAAAGTCACTTATTATGAGTGCTTCACTGGGCGAACTTGCTCCTATCGGGCAGAAGGATATCGATGATTTGAGAAAGAAATTTTTGATGTGATAATTAGAGTTTGCCAATAAACACTAATGAAGTACTTAATTACCGGGGACAGGACTTGAACCTGAGTCCGCCTTAGGCGGATATGATCCAGGCGGGCAAAAAAAATCAGGGAGGATCTGTTTACGAATGAATTCTCTTCCTTTGCCGCTTTTAAGTTCTTTTTCCCTTTTAATAGCGTCCTTTTTCAAATTAAATTCTTCAATATGGATTAATAACCAGGGTCGGTAATTTTTAGTCCAATCTTTTATGCCGAGTTTATTATGTGATAAAATACGATTTCTCAGGTTTGAGGAATAACCGATGTAAAGTTTATTATGGGTGCGGGAATATAGGACGTATACTTTGAACATAACATAATAAAATTAAAAGAGGCTATCTGATTAAAGATAGCCTCTTTTCTTAGTAGCGGGGACAGGACTTGAACCTGTGACCTTTGGGTTATGAGCCCAACGAGCTACCAACTGCTCCACCCCGCAATATATTATTTAAGAACAAATATTTTTAAGAGCCAAAATTTCATTCAGCGGGTTCTGAACCTGTGTCCGCCTAAGGCGGATAAGAGCCCAACGAGCTACCAACTGCTCCACCCCGCAATATAT
>CAZBJH010000014.1:0-46095 GCA_964492185.1 uncultured Bacteroidales bacterium
GCCGCGTTACGCTTGTCCGAAAATTGCTCATTCACGACTGGTAAACTCCGCGTTTCCGGACCGCGCGAGCCTTGCAAATTGAACCTTCTGAACAGACACATGTATGGTTAAACATTTTGACTACTTTATAGACGGACTCTAATTAAATCCCCCGTATCGATGTAGATCTGAGCGCGGATTCAAACATGTCACCGGGATTTTATATTTGTTGGTTATGTAAAGCTGATCGCGCAGGCCGACTAAAATTTTACCGATGGTAATGTAACGGGTAAGCATTATCACTATTGAATCAGCATCTATTTCATTGGCAAACCGGATGGTTTGTTCAGGAAACCATCCTTGTTTCTCAGCGGTAAATATTTCGAAATCTATATTCCGTCCTTCGAGAAATTTTATTGCAAAGTTAAGATTATTACGAATATGATAATCTTTGGTCTTAGGTTTGAAAAAATATATTTTGGAAGAATAAAAATGGGATATGAAACTTATCCAGCTGAGTTTCTCTTTGTTTTCCTTACGAAAATCAATTGGAAATACAATTTTATTGATAGTATCTTGTGGTGGTTTATCCTGGACTACGATAAAAGGGATCTTTGATTTGTGCATTACCTTAATGGCCCTGCTTCCGACAATTTTCTGCAATCCCGATGATCCGGCGGTTTTCATAATAACCAGGCTGGCGTTAATGTCGTAGGCAATGACTTTTATTACAACGGAAACCTTTCCTGATTTCACCATTGTTTTTGGTTTGACTCCAAAATCTTTGTACACTTTTTCTGCCACTACTTCAAGATCTTTTGCAACCTGCTCTTCAAGGCTGACAGAATGAACAACATGCAGCAGGGTAATGTCAGTGCTGAGCATTGCTGCAATTTTAATACCGTACTTAATGGCATTATCCGATAATTCCGTGAAATCATAAGGTATCAATACGGGGCCGTTAAGGATTTTCATGGTTCAGGTTTTTAATTAGCAGTCAGTATACAGGTTTATTAATTTTTCTATTAAATTTGATTTATTGTTAATTTTCTATTCAGTTGAATTACATTATTAAAAATAGGTATCTTTTTAAATTAATTCAACATATAAAAACAAAAGTTTCGTTTAACACTTTTCACAAATGAATTCTTTAATTCTCGTTATCATTACTTTCATTGCCTATATTCTTGCTTACAGGATTTACGGCAGGTATTTGGCAAATAAATTATTCCGGCTGAACTCCAACAATAGAATGCCTTCTCATTTATTCTCAGACGGGATCGATTTTGTTCCAACTAAGAAGCATATTGTTTTTGGCCACCATTTTACCACAATTGCCGGTTTAGGTCCAATTGTAGGACCGGCAATAGGTATTATATGGGGTTGGCTGCCTGCTTTTATCTGGGTTTTTTTCGGATCGATTTTTATGGGAGCAGTGCATGATTTTACTACCCTGGTAATATCAGCGCGCAACGAAGGAAGTTCCATAGGCAATCTGACCGGCAAAATTATCAGCCCTTCTACGAGATATGCTTTTCAGTTTATTATGCAATTCCTGCTATTTCTTGTACTTTCTGTTTTTGCAATGATAGTAGCTACCTTATTTATTATGTATCCCGAATCAGTCATACCGGTCTGGTTTCAGTTGCCAATTGCCGTTTTCCTTGGCCGAGTGATAAGGAAGGGAAAGAATGACCTGGTTTATTCGGTCATTGCCGTTATTATTGTTTACCTGACAATCATTTTCGGAAGTTATTTTCCTGTTGACCTTACCGGCTGGGCATTTTTACAGGATATAGCAGGTACACCCGAACGTACGCGGGATTATGCTGTTGTAATCTGGTGTGTTGTGTTATTTATTTATGTCTATATTGCCTCTACCCTGCCGGTGCATGTATTGTTGCAACCCAGGGATTATATCAACTCTCATCAGTTGCTTGTGGCTATGGGACTTATCGTTTGCGGCCTCGTGGTTGCTCATCCTGTTATACAAGCACCGGCGGTAAATGATATTGCTTTTTCTGCAGAATCAGATGTACCAGACATGATGCCTTTATTGTTTATTATTATTGCCTGTGGAGCAATATCCGGATTCCATTCCATTGCAGCTTCAGGAACCACGGTCAAGCAGGTAGACAGGGAAGAGGACATGTTGTTTATTGGTTATGGCGGAATGCTGACAGAAGGATTTCTTGCTGTTTTAGTCTTAATGTCAATCGCTGGGGGACTTGGTTATGGCTTACACGGACATACCGGTAGTGATGCTTATTATGTTCATTATAGTTCCTGGTTATCAGCTAACGGACTGGGGGCGCAGCTTGAAGCTTTTATTACAGGTGCGGCAAATTTATTTGAACATTACGGAATACCAAAAACAATAGGGATGTCAATGATAGCTGTATTTATTGTTAGTTTTGCAAATACAACACTTGATTCTGCAGCGCGAATGCAGCGCTTATCCCTTACTGAAATATTTAAAGCAAAAAGATCCGGAAAAGCAAGACTCACTGAAAACAGATATGTTACAACATTTATTGTTGTATCAGCAGCGGCTGTAATGACATTTATAAAACCCGGAGGTACAGGGGCATTGTTATTGTGGCCCTTGTTCGGTGCCCTTAATCAATTACTTGCTGCTCTTGGACTTGGAATTGTAAGCCTGTATCTTTATCAGAAAAAGAAGAATTATCTGCTGGCCTTTATTCCTATGGTATTTGTCTTGTTTATGACACTTTGGGCTATGTTAAACAATATAAGTGATTTTTTCAACAGCAACGAATTCTTTCTTGCAGTAGTATCGATCATTATGCTTATATTAACGGCATGGCTGTTAGTGGCAGGGATAGCGTCAATCATTAGAAAGTATAAATGAAAAATTATAAACCTTATCCGTATTATAAATAGAGTTTGTCGATAAAGTTGGCAAAATGTTTAATTGGCTGTTCAGGCTATATTAAAGGTCTTAAAATCTTTTGTTTCTCCGTCTTCAACCAGTATATTTTCGACGATTGCTGATCGCGGCCCTTCGCTGCACCAGTTAATAAATTTCTGAAGTTGTTGTGGCCTGCCTTCTGCTTCAATATAAACTGTTCCGTCAGACCGGTTTCTGACAAAACCTTTAACTTGCATTGATCGTGCGACCGACCTCGCCGAGAAACGAAATCCGACATTCTGAACACGGCCGGTAAGGGTAATGTTTTTATGCATAATGCTTAAGAGGATATCCGGATTGACTGATTTTTATATTTTTGTTACAAATATATGGTGAATATGTTCAAATTCCTTGATGTATTTTTCGTAATATTTCATACCCTGCTTATCATATTTAATGTTTTTGGCTGGATGAGCAGACATATGCGAAAATGGAACCTTGCTACACTGATTATGACAGGAGGGTCATGGTTTATACTTGGTATTTTCTATGGCTTTGGATATTGCCCTCTGACCGACTGGCATTTCCAGGTTCTTCACAAACTTGGTAAACATGATCTGCCCGTATCGTATATTGAATACCTTGCTGAACGTATTTCAGGGATGGATGTGGACAGTGAGTTAGCCGATACACTTACCCTGATTGTTTTTCTGGTGGCTTTTTCAATATCTGCATTATTGAATGTTTTTGATTATATGAAACGAAATGGATAATGAACTTTCCGTTTTCACTAATGTTTTTATTTTGAACATTACGAGTTTATTGACAGACACTATTTAAACGTTCACTGAAAAATTATGAGTTAAACAATAAACGGACAGACCCGTGGAGGCCTGCCCGGTCGATCATGAAATTTTGATTTCTTTTGCAGGTTTTGGTTTCACTTCTTCACGTTTTGGTAAAGTAACATGAAGGATTCCCTCTTCATACCTGGCAGCTATCTTATCAGCATTTACTACATTTTCAGGGACGCTGAAACTTCTTTGAAATGCCTGATAACTGAACTCTCTCCGTGTAATTTTTTCTCCGTCCTTTTCTTCATTTTCATCTCTTTTTTCAGATGAAATAGTCAACCTGCCGTTATCATAGTTCAATTTGAAGTCACCTTTCTTTAAACCCGGTGCAGCAACATCAATTTGAAACTCGTTATCATTTTCCTTTACATTAACAGCAGGCAGGGTAGAGTTATCACCTGCAAAATTCATAGTATTCCAGTCCATCACGTCTCCTTCAAAGAATTTATCGAAAAAAGAAGGAAATGATGGAAACAAGCTGTTTGATAATCTTGGTAGTGTCATAACAAATCCCTCCATTTATTAAGTTAGACATGTGTTCATTTATTTATTATGAATCTGTTAATAATGTATTCAAAACATATGCCATATGCGAAACGATCTAATGTTGCTTTCTTGTTTATATATAGATAATCAAACATTTAGGAAAATGATGTTTATATATATTTTAGTAAGTAACCACCGGGGTCATTAAAAATCAGGTGTCATTTTGACGTATTGGAACTGTTTTTTTGTCAATATGGCATTTTACAACTGGCTGTAAGCGTATTAAGTTAGGGTATTGTTGTATATTAAAACCGGATTATCTCATTCGATGTGGTTTGTGCATCCAGGACCGTTATTGCCGCCATGTTGACAATATCCCTTATGGAGCTTTCCATTTGAACGATCTGTACCGGCTTGCGTAGGCCGATAAGTACAGGGCCAATAACTTCCGCACCGCCAATTTCCTGCATCATTTTATAAGCGATGTTCCCCGAACTCAGGTTGGGAAAGATAACGGTGTTTACTTCTTTGTCGGCCAACTTGCTGAAGGGGAATTTTTTCATTCTCAGCTCCCTGTTAAAGGCATAATTAGCCTGGATTTCACCATCAACAATAAGATCGGGATAGTCATGGTGCAGTATTTCTATTGCTTCCTGTAAGCGTTTAGGGCTGCCTTCGCGGATATCACCAAAATTTGAATAGGAAAGGATAGCGATGCTCGGTTCGAGATTAAATTTTCGTACTTCGTTTGCGACCAGCAAGGCAGTGTCGGCAATGGTACGACCCGAAGGCTGAATGTTTACGGTGGTGTCTGCAAAAAAGAAAGGTCCCTGCTTTGTGCGGACAATATACATGCCGGCAAGATGGTTCAGGCTGTTATTGGTTCCCAGGATTTGCAGTGCAGGTTTCAGGGAATCAGCATAATTGGTATTAAAACCTGTAAGAAGGCCATCCACATCACCATTGTCTACCATCATAACACCAAAATAATTGCAGTTAAACATCATATTCAGGGCCCGGTCATAAGTGATGCCCTTTCTTTGCCTTTTTCTGAATAATTGTTCCGCGTATCGTTCACGAAGTTTTTCGTCTCCCGTATAATCCTTATCAACGATTTGGATATTTTGAAGGTCAAGACCTATCTCATGTGCTGTTTTTTCAATTTCTTTTTTATCGCCAAGAAGGACAGGTGTGGCAATTTTTTCATGAATAACTACCTGAACGGCTTTTAAAACCTGATAGTTATGCGCGTCGGCAAAGGCAATTCTTTTTGGATCTGACTTAGCTTTTACATGAATATCTTCAAGTAGCTGGTTATATAAACCCATGCGCTTTTTCAGAGAGATATCATAAGCTTCCCAGTCCCTGATTTTCGACCTGGCAACTCTTGTATTGATTGCGGCTTTAGCAACGGCCGGTGCAACCCGGGAGATCAACCTGGGATCAAGAGGTTTTGGAATAATGTATTCACGGCCAAAACTCAAATTTTTTGTTTTGTAAGCAATGTTTACTGATTCAGGCACATCATCTTTGGCAAGGTCAGCAAGGGCATATACAGCAGCTTTTTTCATTTCTTCATTTATTTTACTTGCCTTTACATCAAGTGCACCCCGAAAAATAAAGGGAAATCCAAGCACGTTATTGATTTGGTTGGGATAATCTGAACGGCCTGTAGCAATAATGACATCATCACGGGCATCTGTGGCATCTTCGTAGGTGATCTCAGGATCAGGATTGGCCATGGCAAAAACAATGGGATTATCTGCCATGCTTTGCAGCATTTCTTTAGATACAATATTACCAACAGAAAGGCCCAGAAAAACATCGGCACCTTTTATTGCTTCAGCAAGGGTTGATAATTCAGTATCAGCAGCAAATTGTTGTTTATATTCATTAAGGTCGCCGCGTTTTTTGGTTAATACTCCTTTGCTGTCAAGCATAAGTATGTTTTCAGGTTTTACTCCCAGACTTATATACAGTCGGGTACATGAGATGGCAGATGCTCCGGCACCGTTAACTACTACACGGATATCCCCGATATTTTTTTTAATTATTTCCAGGGCATTTAATAATCCGGCAGCTGATATGATCGCTGTTCCATGCTGATCATCATGAAATACCGGGATGTCAGTTTCCCTTTTCAGCCTTTCCTCAATCATAAAACACTCCGGTGCTTTGATATCTTCAAGGTTTATTCCCCCAAAAGTAGGAGCGATCATTTTCACTGTGTCTACGAATTTATCAACATCCTTTGTATCTAATTCAATATCAAATACGTCAATATCGGAGAAAACTTTGAACAACAATCCTTTTCCTTCCATTACAGGTTTTCCGGCAGCAGCACCGATATTTCCCAGGCCCAGAACTGCAGTTCCATTTGAGATTACAGCAACAAGATTCCCTTTCGCGGTATATTTATATATATCTTCCGGATTATTTTTTATCTCAAGGCAGGGTTGTGCCACACCGGGGGAATATGCCATTGACAGATCATATTGTGTACTGTATGGTTTGGTAGGTATTACTTCAATTTTTCCGGGGCGTCCTTTGGAATGGTAATCCAGTGCTTCTTTTTTACTGAATGTTGTCATATGCCAAGTTTAATTGTTTATACAAATATACAATTTACACGAATAATATATAATAAAAACCCCCGGATGTAATATTATCCGGGGGATACCACCAATTAAACACTGTTACCTATGACTGATTTTACTTAACCTCTACCACAACGTATTTTGAAATTTTCCAAAATTCGTCTGGATTCTCTATTTCAATAAACGCTATTTGATCCTGTTCTTCATCCTCAACGAACCTGTAAGAACTTTTCGGATGATCAGTAATCAGCTCAGCTTTTTTTCCATTAATAGGAAGGGTTTTGGTCCTGCTTATATCTATCTCGGTGAAATGTTCGGCATTAAGATCTTCCTGAATAGTAGTATTCTGACCGATAAATAAAAATCCGCCTTCTTTGGTCAGCAGACCTTTTTCTTTCAAATCTTTGTATGTCCCGTATGTATAGTAGGCACGATTCAAATTATCTTCCTGCTGCCTGATGATGTTATCCTTCCGGATTACCTCCGTTTGCAGTGTATCAAGTTTAATATTGAGCTGTGCCATCTCAAAATCTTTTTCCTGCAAGGCATCTTTAAGCAGGGCAATATCGGCATCTCTTTCATCTATGGTCGTTTGTAAACCATCGATTTTCTTTTGCAGTTCGCTCAGTTTTATTCCTGAATTACGTAATTGAGAATTTAATGATGCTATCTTTTTCCTGTTTTCATCAAGCATTGTGTTGAGCATCTGAATATCCTTAACAATACTCTCTCTTTTATCCTCGGTGAATTCAGGGTTATCAGACTTAACATTAAGCAAATCGCGTTTCTTTTTAATTATTTCCAGGTCACTCTCTATACGGTCAAAAGTTTTGATCATATCGTTGATCACAGAATCCCTGTGGTTTACATCCTGGATGAGTTCCCGGTTATTACCGTTAAGTTCACTCAATTGCTGTTCCTTCATCTGAATACTTTTATAGCTGTATATACCTCCGATAATAGCTGCTACCAGCAGCAGGCCTATAATACCATACAATAATCCGTTTCTTGTTCTCTTGTTCATGGTGTTTTGCTCTTTTTTGTTTTCCATTTTATCAAATAATTTAAGGTTTAAGCGGTACATGTCAATTCCTGTGCCATGATTTATTTATTTGTTAGTGGGCACAGTATCAATGCTTAAAGAATTGATGTTATATGATTTATTTTTCATTTTGATAAAAACCTGTTTCAAAATGGTAAAGGCTATATAAGTCTTAACCTCATCAGGTTTTCCTATCTTCTTTCAGCATGCGGTAAACAGTGGAGAGGCCAATATCGAGTTTTTCGGCTACCAGCTTATAATTATCGTTGTATTTTTTCAAAAATGATCTAAGGATGCGTTTTTCATATTCACGCATTGTTTGTTCTTCGGATAGTACATCAGGCAAGGGATCGCTGTCGGACAGCACGATATTATCGGCTGTGATTTCATTGTTATTGGCCATTGTAACTGCCAGTTCGATCACGGAACGCAATTCCCGCACATTCCCGGGAAAGGTGTACCCCAGCAGCTTATTGCCTGCCTCAGGTGTAAGTGATTTTTTTTTCATGTCATTTTCCATGCAGAACTCATAAATAAAATGTTTCGCCAGTATAAGTATATCCTTATCCCTTTCGCGAAGAGGAGGTAGTTCTATTGGTAAACCATAGAGCCTGTAATATAAATCCTGCCTGAAATTTCCGTTTTTCACCTCATTCTGAATATTTTTATTCGATGCCACAATTATGCGGCTATTGGTTTTAATGGGATGATTGCTGCCTACCCTTGAAAATTCTTTTTCCTGTAATACACGCAATAATTTGGCTTGTAGTGTTATATCAAGCTCAACTATTTCATCAAGAAACAGGGTACCGCCTTTTGCCTGCTCAAATTTACCAATACGCCTGTATGAAGCTCCCGTAAAAGCACCTTTTTCGTGACCGAACAGCTCACTTTCAATTAATTCTGAAGGAATAGCAGCAACATTCAGGGGGACGAATGGCTGGTTGCTTCGTTTGGAATTATAATGTATGGCTTTGGCTACAAGTTCCTTTCCTGTACCGGTTTCCCCGGTTATAGTCACAGAAATATTCGTGCGTACTGCTTTATCAATAAGATCGAATATATCTTTGATAGCTTTGCTGTTGCCTATAATGCTCTTTTGAAAGTCGTATTTTCTTCTGACTTCTTTTCTCAGGTCAGATAGCTCCTGCTTTAGCTTATGCCCCTGACGAATATTGTTCACTGTATTCAACAGGCGTTCCCGTATATCATTCGATTTTACTATATAATCATAAGCACCCTGCTTTAGCAGTTCTACAACAACTTCAATATCTTCCTGCTCTGATATAAGAATAACCTGTATATCTTCATTCTGCTCTTTGATTTTTTTTAGTACATCAATACCGTTCAGATCGGGAAGTCTGTAATCGAGTGTAATAACATCAGGATTCCCATTCAGATGATCCAGGCATTCTTTTCCGCTAAGAAAGCTTTCTACCTCATAATCAGGATTCATTGAAAGGTTATGAACAAGTAAACGGTTATACCATTCATTGTCTTCTACAACAAATATTTTAAAGGGTTTGCTCATAATATGATTAATGATTATAAGGGTTTTAGTCTTGTTAGTTCAATGTTGATCCGGCGGATCACCTTCTCAAGTTCATTTTCGGTTTGTTTGACCAATTCACTGAGCATTTCGGTATTATTACGGTCACCGGCATTTTTTTCCAGTCTGTTTAATAGCTGATGCAGGTTATCGGCATTGAGATGTCTGCAGGGTGGAGCCATTTTATGAGCTTCATCAGCTATTTGACTGTAATTCTCAGTTTTCATTGCCTGTTTGATCGTATTAATGCTTTTTTTTGCAGTTTCTATAAATACTTCAAGCATTTCACATACAAAATCAATATCTCCGCCGGCCACTCTGTTAAGCTCTTCAAAATCAACACTGCTTTCAGGATCATCATTTTTTATTTCAGGATCATTATCATCAGCTTGGATCGTATCCGGGTTTTTATTATCCGTGAGATCGATTATGGTGTTCAGTAACTTACTCTCTATAAAGGGTTTGGTTATAAATGCATACATCCCTGCTTCCCTGCAGGCTTGTATTTCTTTACTGTTGGTTGCTGCCGACATTGCAATAATTTTCAGGCTACTATCATGATTGTCAAGGATCAACCGGGTAGCTTCCATTCCATTCATTTCCGGCATACGGATATCCATCAGAATGATATCATAGTGATTCCTGTTTGCTTCTGCTACAGCTTCAATGCCATTGCTTACCTCTTTAAATTGCACTTGCCACTTTTTAAGTATGTTAGCCAGTACCAGTCTGTTGAATTCGGCATCATCGACGATCAATACATGAAGATTTTTCACTCTTTGCGGAACAGCAAGTATTTCCTTTTCCTGTTTTAATACTTTTGTTTCCCTGCCGATGTCATAAGGTATCATGAAAGTGATGCATGTCCCTTTATTCTTTTTACTTTCAATAGTAATATCACCTTGTTGAATTTCAACAAGTTTTTTTACAATTGCCAGTCCAAGTCCCGTACCGCCATAATCCCTTGCTATGTGTGCCCCGGCCTGGGTGAAATCTTCAAAGATTGATTCAATATTTTCGTTATCAATACCAATACCTGTATCTTTAACTGATACTTTGAGACGGACATCCTTTTTCGTATTATTTTGAATCTGTAAACTTATGCTAACTTTTCCCCGGTGTGTAAATTTAATGGCATTTCCTGTTAAATTGATCAATATTTGTTTTAACCGGAAGGGGTCACCTATCAATACTTCCGGAACTTCCCTGTCAATAGTAAATGAAAAGTCCAGTCTTTTATTTTCAGCCTCATAGTTATATAGCTGATATACATCGTCCATTATTTCCGCCGGATAAAAATGGATATTATCAATTTTGATTTTTCCCGAATCGAGTTTTGCAAAGTCAAGTACATCATTGATGATATGTATAAGGTGATCCGCGGAACGTTTAATGATCTGAACCGGTCGGTTCGCGGGTGCAGGAAGGTCTGTCAGTTGTGTGGCAAGTCCGTGAATGGCATTTACCGGTGTGCGTAATTCATGGCTTACATTGGCAATAAATGTTTCTTTTGCTGTAGCAAGATTTTCTGCCTGAATTTTAGCTTCTTTAAGTGCCTGTTGGTACTGGCGTGATTTTCTGACATAATTAAAGATAATAAATACAACGATCAGCAACAGTAGTATTGCAGAAAGACAGAATATAATAATCCATTTATAGGTCTCATTTGCCAGTTGTTCGGCTTCCCGTGCACTCAGTCTTATTGATTTACTTTCATTTTCTTCCAGGGAAGCGATCATGTTCTTCAGTTTAGCCGAGACTATGTTGTTTTGTTGTATAATATTGAATTCTCTGCTTTTTATCTGTTGCTGAACAATATGTTCCCGGGTTCCCAGTTCGGCAATTTCTTTTTTTAATGAATCAGGATGAAAGGAGTTGCTATCTTTTTCTGTTTCCTGTTTTCCGAAAAGTCTTTTGAAAAAGCCCGGGCTATCTGCTGGTGTTGTATCCTGAGGAATATCCCTGACTTTTGCCGATATTTTGACCAATACACTGTCGATCCTGTTGTCATCCTGCAATCTGAGCATTTCTTCCCAGAGGGTAAGTTTTTTGTTTATCAGATAATGGATGGAGTCTATTTGTAAGGATTTAGCAGGATATCTTTTATTAAGTGATTGTAAATGTTCTATTTTATCATCCACATTTTCGACAACCTCATAATAAGATTTCAGATAATTGTGTTCACCCGTCACTCTGAAAAGGCTGATGCTGTTTTCTGCATCTGACAGGTCAGCAGCAATTTCTTTTATCTGCAGTAATCGAAGATCTGGTCTTGATCCGAAGTATATCTTGTTTACCATTCCGGATAGTGCAGTGAATGATAAGTACCCGGTAGCCAATACTGCAGCAAGCGTTATTATCAGCAATGAGGTAACCTTTATTTCAAACCTGTTCCCGATCATGCTTACCAAAGATAATAATTATTGCTTATTGGCGTTAATGTACTGAAAAATAACAAGTGCCGGATATTTTATCTTTGCTCTTGTCAACGGCGACATTTCTTTGTTTACTTTCTTTTTGCTGTAGCAACTTAGCCGAAGGTGATCTAACGACCTGTCATTGAAGTAAAAAAGTATATCGAACCACATTGGGAGCGGTTCGAAACAATTAGCCTCCGAAAGGGTATTATTTAGTGTTTGTCCATAATGTCCTATACCCGCGTTGCTGCCAAAATTTTAAATCCTCGAATACCTTAGTATACCGCGGTTTAAAATGTTTTTCACAAAGTTAATAATTTTAAAGGTGTTCAAGAGCTCACTTTTAAAAGTGAGTTCTTGAACTCATTTAAAATTGAGTTCAAGAGTTCACTTCGTTCGGTTCGCGCACCTTGATCTCGAACATTCTGAACAAACACTATTTAATAATACAACCTTATTTTATATAAGAGCATGAACTAAAGGAAAGTATTTGCTAATGATTTCGCTATTCTCCTGTTCATAGGATAAAGGATCATACCTCAACAATGAGGTTTTTTATCCTTTCTATCTGATTTAACTTATTCACTTCACGAAGACTTCGCGCTGTAGGAGTGTAATACTGATGTTGTGAAATGAATTTTATCTGCAACTTATTCCATTGTTCTATAGAATTGATCTTATCCTTTTCTTTCAGTTCCTTAAAAAGCGCATGTGATACAGGTATCATATCACTGCGGCCCAGATAATCAAGATCAGCATCACACATAATCTCTTCAAGCTTGTTGGTTGGCCTGGGAGGTTGTTTTGTCGCCATTATAAGTTCACATATTCTGTCGATTTGCGAATGTGAATAATGATAATTGGGAAGTATATCCCGCGCCATCACCGAACCATAATATTCGTGATTATCATATCCCACAATATGGCCGGCATCATGAAATAAAGCTGCAGTTTTTAAAAGCAATATTTCTTCGTTAGTGACATCTTCACCCAGACCGATCAGTTCAACCTGTGTAACAACATCTACGGTATGTTTCACATTATGGTAATACAGATCGGGTGATAATTCCTTTTCCAGCTTGTCAAGTACCAGTTCCTCCAGATCTGTAAATTGTGCAAGTCCGAAACGGATATTAAAACGTTTATTGGGGATTATTCCTCTTCCTTTTAATGAATATTCGGGTTTAATGCCTTTAACAGAATATAATTGAATATTACCTTTGTATTTGACGGGCATTTTACCGAAATATTCACAATGGATCATATCATTCACCATCTCATAGGTGGTTTCAGAAATAAGTATCTCGCCTTCCCGGCAAAATGACCGTATCCGTGTAGCCAGATTTACTGTATCACCGGTTATTTTCAGATTGTTTTTTCGACTGTTTCCCACGTTATGCGCTACTATTGGTCCCGTATGAATTCCAATACGCAATTGCCAGAATTTGTTCCCGCTGTATGAACGCTGCAATTCTTTTAAATGATATTGCATATCAATAGCAACAAGAACTACCTCCAGGGGGTTGGTGATGTTTTTTTCCGGTATTCCTCCTACACACATTATCGTATCTTCAATGCTTTTGATCTGGATCAGGTTTGTCCTTTTTATTATGGATTCAAGTTCGATAAATATTTCATCAAGATTATCAACCAGGATCTTGCTGTCCATATCCTTGGAAATATTCTGGAATCCTTGGGTGTCGGCAAATAATACAGTGGAGGTCTTGTACTTGGTAATCTGGTTTTTCCGTGTATCCTTACTTTTTACATTGTCGCGTTTATTTTCCTTATTTAGAAGATTCTGATACTTTTCAACTTGTATGGTAAGTTTCTCAACTTCTTTATTTAATCTATCCTTTTCTTCAAGCAACATTTTATTCTGAGACATAATGTCTGCCAGGTGCTTAATAAAGCTGACTTTTTTTCCCATTGACCTTTAGATCCTGTATTATATGTAAAAAGTATTAATTTTATACGATAATTGAGTCTTTAAGTTATGATAAGCAGATTATTATTTTTTTTTCTGATCACAGGTTTAGCAGGTAGTTATTCACAACATCCTGATAGCTCTTATACTGGAATTTTTCCCATAGTGTTTTATAATGTTGAAAATTTATTTGATACAATTGATGAACCTTTTAAAAATGATGATGAATTTGCACCTGAAGGTTCGAAACATTGGAATACAAAACGCTATTATAAGAAATTGAATGATATTTCGAGAGTACTCACTACGATAACCCGGCCCATACCTCCTGCAATAATGGGTTTTGCTGAAGTGGAAAATGAAAAGGTTCTCAATGATCTGTTTGCTACAGGATCATTGGATACTGTTTCCTACGGGTTCGCTATGACTGAAAGCCGGGATATCCGGGGTATTGATGTGGCACTGGCATGGAATACCAAACGGTTTGATGTAATTTACAATGCTGCTATAACTGTGAAATTTCCTTTTGATACAGCTATTTTGGTCAGGGATATACTTTATGTTAAGGGGATAATTGAAGATAGCGATACCCTGCATATTTTTGTAAATCATTGGAAATCGCGTTATGGAGGTAAAATGGAAACGGAACCCTGCCGGCTTTATACGGCGCAGCTGCTGAAGAGGATAATTGATTCTGTTCAGATTGCCTGTAATGATGCCAGGATCATAATTATGGGGGACTTTAATGATGAGCCGACTGACAAAAGTCTTTATAGTATTTTACAGGCAGGCAGTAAACGAAAAAATATAAGGGACAGCGATCTGTACAATTTGTATTATGATATACATAATCTGAATAATGGGGGAACTTATTATTATAAGGGCAACTGGAATATGTTGGATAATATTATTATTTCCTGTCCATTGCTTACCGGACCCGGTTACCATACGGATTTTGATTCAGGCAGGATATGTAAGCAGGATTTTATGATGTATTATGACAGGGACAAAGAAGTATATATTCCAAACAGAACCTATGGAGGTAATTACTATTTTGGAGGGATAAGCGACCATCTACCAGTTTATTTTGAATTGAATAAGGAGTGATTTATGGATATTAAATTGACCAGTGAATATATGCCCACGGGAGACCAACCTGAAGCGATCAGGCAACTTGTGGAAGGTATTCACCAGGGGATACCATTTCAGACGTTATTGGGAGTTACAGGTTCCGGAAAGACCTTCACCGTGGCCAATATGATCGCCCGGGTTCAGAGGCCGGCATTAGTGTTGAGCCATAACAAAACTCTGGCTGCACAATTGTATGGGGAGTTTAAACAATTCTTCCCGGATAATGCAGTGGAATATTTCGTTTCTTATTACGATTATTATCAGCCTGAAGCCTATATTCCTGTTACAGATACATATATTGAAAAGGATCTTTCTATAAACGATGAAATTGAAAAGTTACGGTTAAGTACTACTTCATCCCTATTATCCGGACGTAAGGACGTGATTGTTGTATCTTCCGTTTCCTGTCTTTATGGTATTGGTAATCCTGATGATTTTCATAGTAATACCATTAGTTTGGAGAAAGGTCAGTTAATCGGGCGCAATACATTCCTGCGGAAGTTGGTTGACAGTTTGTATTACCGAAGTGAGACCGAATTTTCACGAGGAAATTTCAGGGTGAGGGGTGATACGGTGGATGTTTTTCTTGCGTATAGTGATCATGCTTACCGGATCAGTTTCTGGGGTGATGAAGTGGATGAGATAGAAATTATAGATCCGCTTTCGGGAGATATGCTGGTGGTAAAACAAAAGGTTGCCATTTATCCGGCAAACATTTTTGTTACGACAAAGTACAGAATACAGCAGGCGATTGAAAAGATTCAGGATGATATGATGGAGCAGGTACAGTTTTTTAAAGATATTGGCAGTAACCTTGAAGCCAAACGACTGCAGGACAGGGTAACATATGATCTGGAGATGATAAGGGAATTGGGATATTGCCCTGGTATTGAGAATTACTCCAGATATTTTGACGGCCGGGCGGCCGGAACAAGGCCTTTTTGTCTGCTTGATTATTTCCCTGATGATTTTATTACCATAATTGATGAAAGTCATGTTACTATTCCCCAGATACGTGCAATGTACGGGGGTGATCATTCGCGTAAGCAAACTCTCGTGGAGCACGGTTTCCGGCTTCCGGCTGCAATGGACAATCGTCCGTTAAAATTTGATGAGTTCGAACAAATGATCAATCAATCGATTTTTGTTAGTGCCACGCCGGGCGATTTTGAACTGGAAAGGAGCGAAGGCCTTGTTGTTGAGCAGCTTATCCGGCCTACGGGATTGCTTGATCCTGTTATTGAGGTAAGGCCCAGCCTGAACCAGATCGATGATCTTATGAATGAAATCACTGTAAGAGCAAAATCAAATGAACGGGTGCTGGTAACTACACTGACAAAGAGGATGGCAGAAGAACTGACAAATTACCTTATAAAATATAATATAAAATGCCGTTACATCCATTCTGATATAGATACACTGGACAGGGTGGAGATTATGGAAGGATTACGAAAAGGTACATTTGATGTACTGGTTGGCGTGAATCTGTTGCGTGAAGGTCTCGATCTGCCCGAAGTATCACTGGTTGCTATTCTTGATGCAGATAAAGAAGGTTTTCTCAGGTCCGAGCGTTCGCTTACACAAACAGCAGGCAGGGCAGCAAGGCATTTATATGGGAAAGTTATAATGTATGCCGATAAAAAAACACGTTCAATGCAGCTAACGATTGATGAAACAAACAGGCGCCGGGAGAAACAGTTGGCTTACAATGAAGAGAACGGTATCACACCCAAACAAATTATTAAAGGAATATCCAGGGTCCTGCTGGAAGTGAAAAAGAAAAAAGGACAGCCGGTTCCTTATACAGAGCCTGATCAGGTGAATATTGCTGCTGATCCGGTTGTCCGGTATATGGATACTGAAGCATTGGAGGAATCAGTTGAAAAGGCCAAACGTTCAATGGAGAAAGCAGCTGCTGAGCTAAACTTTGTGGAGGCTGCCAGATTCAGGGATGAAATGCTTGCTTTTAAAGAATTATTAAAGAATAAATAATTGTACTTTATATGAAACCACTAAGCGATAAAGATCTGTCAAAGATCAGGGCATTCCAGAGAGATGAGATCACTGAGCATATTATATATGAGAAGCTCTCGAAAATTGTAAAGAATAAAGAGAATAAAGAGGTATTGAAAAACTTGAGCAAGGATGAGCATGAGCATTATATTTTCTGGAAGAATTATTCAAAGACCGATGTAAAGCCCAATTACCGTAAGGTGTTTTTGTATGTAATTGTTACACGTTTGTTTGGACTGACTTTTGGTGTCAGGTTAATGGAAAATGGTGAAAAAGATGCATACGAAAATTATATGGAAATGGCGTCTGTGATTCCGGATGCAAAAAAAATTGCAGATGATGAGGATTCACATGAAGAAGAGTTGATTGACATGATCAATGAGAAAAATTTGCAATTCATGGGATCAGTCGTGCTTGGGCTGAATGATGCATTGGTTGAATTAACAGGTGCCCTTGCCGGTTTTTCGCTTGCATTGCAGAATACTAGACTGATCGCGTTCGTCGGCTTAATTACAGGTGTTGCTGCTGCAATGTCTATGGCTGCCTCGGAATATCTTTCAACAAAATCGGAAGGAAATGAAGATGATGCACTTAAGGCTTCTTTATTTACCGGTTTAGCTTATATAGGTACTGTAATTCTTTTAATACTTCCTTATTTTATTTTTATACATTACCTGGTTTGTCTGGCGGGAACGATTATTATCGGAGTGATCGTAATATTTGTATTTAATTTTTACCTTGCCATAGCCAGGAATCTGGATTTTAAAAAGCGTTTCCTTGAAATGCTAATCATAAGCATGGGTGTTGCCTCAATATCCTTTTTAATGGGATATATAGTCCGGGAGTTTTTCGGACTGGATATTTAGTGTCTGTCCATAAAGTCCCATTTGCCGCGTTACGCTTGTCCGAAAATTGATCTATCCCAGGTAGGTTTTTAATAATTTACTCCTGGATGTATGACGTAATCTGCGAATTGCCTTTTCTTTGATCTGACGTACGCGTTCACGTGTCAGACCGAAATGTTCACCAATCTCTTCCAGTGTCATTTCCTGAACACCTATGCCGAAAAATGATTTGATTATATCCCTTTCTCGGTCGGTGAGTGTGGCCAGGGCACGTTCGATTTCTTTAATAAGAGATTCTATCAACAGAGTTTTATCTGCTTTTGGTGAATCATTGTTGACCATGATATCCAGTAAGCTGTTATCTTCCCCGTCAACGAAAGGGGCATCAACAGAAACATGGCGGCCTGCCACTTTCATCGTATCGGAGACTTTTTCTTTGGGAAGCTCCAGTGTTTCAGCCAGTTCTTCGGGAGATGGGGTGCGTTCATATTCCTGCTCAAACTTTGAAAATGCTTTGTTTATTTTATTAAGCGAACCTACCTGATTCAATGGTAAACGAACAATACGTGATTGTTCTGCCAGAGCTTGTAATATTGACTGGCGGATCCACCAGACAGCATAAGAGATAAATTTAAATCCTCTGGTTTCATCAAATTTTTCAGCTGCTTTAATTAATCCGAGGTTACCTTCATTTATGAGATCAGGAAGACTCAAACCCTGATTTTGATACTGCTTGGCAACTGACACAACAAATCTGAGATTTGCACGGGTCAATTTTTCCAAAGCTGTGCGGTCACCTTTTTTTATACGTTGTGCGAGTTCAACTTCCTCTTCGACTGTGATAAGTTCTTCTTTTCCAATTTCCTGTAAATACTTATCAAGTGATGCGCTCTCCCTGTTTGTAATGGATTTTGTGATTTTAAGCTGTCTCATTGTCCCGATACAATTTTTTTGCGAATTTAAACCTTTTTCTATTTAAATTCAATATGAATTAGATATGTTTCTGTTATGATATGAAAAAGGCTTGCAGAACTGCAAGCCTTTTTCAATAATTATTTCAGCCTGGTTTATTCTACAATCCGAATGCATAATACGCAATTACTCCATTTGGATATATCCCTTCAATGTAAATTCCTCCTTTATGGTTGCTGATTATTTGCTCAATATCGTCAACAGAACGGACGGGATTGTTGTTGATCTGTGTGATGATAAATCCTTCTCTTACGCCCTCTTTCCTTAATTTGCCTGCTCTGAGTTCGGCTACCTGAACACCAAACTTTATTCCTAGCTTTTCCTTTAAAGCAGGGTTTGTTTCTTCAAATCTTGCTCCAAGTATTGAATGATATGAACCCGGTTCAATATAGCTTGTGCTGCCTTGCAAATTACGTAATATAACCTTAAAATGTTTCGTTTTATTGTTTCTTTTTATAAGCACGTCTACTTTGTCATTTGGGCGATAACGATTGATTTGCTCCTGTAATTCCCCTGAACTGTTGACTTTTATACCATTAATTTCCAGGATAATATCGCCTGCTTTTATACCTGCTTCTTTTGCGCCCCCGTCATCGCGAACATCGGTAATGTAAACACCTTCAATTTTGTCAATGCCTTCTTCCCTGGCCAGGGATGCTGTAATATCCGTAATACTGACACCAAGTATTGCTCGCTGCACAATTCCATATTCAATAAGGTCGGAAACTACCTTTTTCACAATGCTTACAGGAATAGCAAATGATATTCCGGCATAGCCACCCGAAGGAGATATAATAGCAGTGTTGATACCTATCAGCCGCCCCCGGAGGTCGACAAGTGCTCCTCCGCTGTTACCCCTGTTAACCGCAGCATCTGTCTGTATAAATGATTCCATTCTGTACTGATCTTTAATGATCCCCAGATTTTTTCCTTTAGCGCTTACAATACCGGCGGTGACGGTTGAGGTAAGGTTAAACGGGTTACCAACCGCAAGCACCCATTCACCTATTTTTAAATTATCCGAATCTCCGTAAGGTATAAATGTTATATCTTCAACATCGATCTTTATCAATGCAATATCTGTGCTTGGGTCGGCACCAATGATCTTAGCTTCATATTCACGCTTATTGTTTAATGTCACTATTATCCTATCAGAATTTTCAATTACATGATTATTGGTGACGATATAACCATCGCGGGATACTATGACTCCCGAACCGATACCTGTGACAGGTTCGGGATTGCTGTACTTGTCCCCGTAAAAGAATTCAAAAATCGGATCCCTGTATGAATCTCTCATTCTTTCCGTACGAACATGGACAACCGCGTGCACGGATCGCTCAGCCGCGTATGTAAAATCGGTTAAGTTTTCGTTCTCTTCACCGTCAAGACTGGCAAGCCCTACAGGTTGGACCACGCGTTCGGTTATGACAGGTGTTTTGTCCTCCTGAAAAAATTTTGTATAAGCAAATACGGCAATAATTCCGCCCAGAAGGGCAATTAAAATTGTGCTTATTATTTGTTTTGGTTTCATACGACGATTTGTTAGTTAAGTCATTAGTAATTAATTTGTTATCTCAATCAAAGTTGGTGGAATTTGTTCACTTCTTTATTCATTTTAATTGTGTTCATGAACACCTTTAAAAATCATTAACGTTGTGAAAAACATTTTAAACCGTAGAATACTAAAGTATTTGAGGATTTAAAATGTGAACAGCAACGCGGATATCGGACATTATGGACAGACACTAATTAGAGTCTGTCAATACACTCTTAGTGTTTGTTCAGAATGTTCGAGATCAAGGCGCGTGAACATTTTAAACCGTAGAATACTAAAGTATTTGAGGATTTAAAATGTGAACAGCAACGCGGATATCGGACATTATGGACAGACACTAATTAACGGCAAAATTAATAGTATTGTATAACTGAAATACCTGTTTAACAAAAATTAACAATGAATGAAAGCATAATTTCGACCCCCTGTTTTGTTATTATTCAGTTTTTCAGCACATTAGTAATTCTTATTCATTTTTATAAACCTTCAGTCTGACGAAGACAATAATGTTGGAAAATCTGTGAATGAATTTTCTGCCGTGTTCTCTTATAACTGGTATTTAAAGCTGTTTACTGATAATATTTCTCCAGCCTTCCCTGAAAAGAGTTCTTGTTATATTGGTTAATCTTATTTACAATTTGTTGTAGCTGTTCCTTTCTTTTATGAACTTCAATTTCATCAAGACCCGATGAAGAACGGAATGCTACTTTTTCAATTTTGTATCCGTCAGTATCAAGGCTCATTAAAGCAGCAGCATCGAACTCATCAAATATAATCACTGAAGGAAGTTTATTGACTGAATAATTCTGAACGGCATTGAGAACAGTACTTCGGATATACAGGATCTGAGCTTCACTGAGGTAATTGGCTCCAAGTAAAATCTTTATCAGATCGATTTTTGCAGTTTTTGCTGAAGGTCCATTTTCTTTCATTTCTTTGTATTTCCTGTTGGAAGTGTTTAGAAACAAATTGATATACTGGTCCGGAATGCTGCTTAATTCGTGCAGGCTGTTATTTGCTTTTTTAAGCTTGTATTCCTTTTTTGCATACCGTTGATTAACCGGTATATAATAATTCCATTTTTTTGTTCTTTTAAAACTTTCGGTTACCGGCCTGGGTTTCCATTTTGAATCAGGTCTTTTCATCAGCGGAGCAGTAAGGTCAAGATAACCGGTTTCAAGGGCATACATCAGGCAGTTTGTGAAGTGAACCCAACCGCCACCCAATATATCATGCAGGGCGCTCCAGAGTGTAGTATAGGTTTCCTTGTATGAGTCTTCATTTTCATTTATTGTATTTACCCGATTTATATATTCCTGTCCCGGATTAACAGGATAATAAACATAATCTGTTGAAAAATTCCGGTTATCCGGCTTAACATGAAACAACTGCCTGATATCGAACCGGTAATCCGAATCATTTTCCAGTTTAAGGAAAATCTCATAATCCAGTTCCCATGTTAATTCAGAAACCGTATTAAAATCTGATTTGTTTTGCCCGTAAATGAAATTAATGCTTGTTAATATCAGCAAAAATAAGGTATAATGTATTCTCATTTGAGTTTAAGAATTCGTTATAGTTTGGCAACAGGCCACTACAACTTCAGATTTCGACGCTTTTTATTATACTTTCTGAACAGACACCTCTTATACATCTATATTAGCATATTTAGCATGTTTCTCAATAAACTCCCGTCTTGGTGGTACATCGTCACCCATAAGCATAGAAAAAATGCGGTCGGCTTCAGCAGCACTTTCAATTGTTACCTGCCGTAATGTCCTGTGTTCAGGGTTCATAGTTGTATCCCACAATTGTTCAGCATTCATTTCACCAAGCCCTTTATATCGCTGTATATGTACGGCTGATTCTTTTCCCCCGGCAAATTCGTCAACTGTTTGTTTTCTTTCTTCCTCGGTCCAGCAATACCGTTCCTGTTTGCCTCTCTTGATAAGATACAGGGGCGGTGTGGCAATGTATAGATGTCTGTTTTTTATAAGGTCTTCCATATGACGGTAAAAAAATGTCATAATTAATGTATTAATATGACTGCCATCCACATCCGCATCAGTCATAATTATCACCTTATAATACCTCAGACCTTCCATATTAAGTGCTTTACTGTCATCCTCCGTTCCTATTGATACACCCAGGGCTGTGAAAATATTCTTTATTTCTTCGTTTTCAAAGATCTTATGAGGCATTGCTTTTTCAACATTAAGTATTTTACCCCTGAGAGGCAGAATAGCCTGAAACCTTCTGTCACGGCCTTGTTTGGCCGTGCCACCAGCAGAATCTCCCTCTACAAGAAATATTTCACTCGCGGTGGGATCTTTATCAGCACAATCGGCAAGCTTACCCGGCAGACCTGATCCTGACAGGACATTCTTACGTTGTACAAGCTCACGTGCTTTGCGTGCGGCATGACGTGCCTGTGCAGCAAGCACTACCTTTTGTACTATTGATTTTGCATCTTTGGGGTTTTCTTCAAGGTAATTACCAAGCATCAGGCTAACAGACTGGTCCACCGCACCCATAACTTCCGAGTTTCCGAGTTTGGTCTTGGTCTGCCCTTCAAACTGGGGTTCGGCTACTTTAACAGATATAACAGCTGTCAGTCCTTCCCTGAAATCATCGCCGTTTATATCAAACTTAAGTTTGGCCAGCATACCCGATTTTTCCGCGTAGCTTTTCAACGTGCGTGTCAGGCCCCTCCTGAATCCGGCAAGGTGAGTCCCGCCTTCTATTGTGTTTATATTATTTACATATGAATGAATATTCTCGGAGAACGCCGTATTATATTGAATTGCTATCTCAACCGGCACATTATTTTTTTCTGTTTCTATAGTTATAATCTTATCGATCAGCTTTTCTCTGTTCGAATCGAGTAAGGCTACGAATTCTTTCAATCCTTCGCTGGAAAAAAAAGACTCTTCACGGTAATGCCCGCCATTTCCGTTTTCTTCCAATTCGCGATAATCTATGATTTTCAAATGAATACCTTTGTTCAGGAAGGATAATTCACGCAATCGCGAAGCCAGTACCTCAAAATTAAAATCGGTTGTAATAAATATTGATGAATCAGGTGTGAAAGTGATTTCGGTACCTGTTTTATCGGTTTCGCCAATAACCTGAATATCAGATTTTGGTTTACCTTTTTCATACTCCTGTGTAAAGATCTTTCCGTCAGTATGTACAATTACCTGCAGGTGCGAGGAAAGTGCATTGACACATGAAACTCCGACGCCATGCAATCCACCGGATACCTTGTATGAATCTTTATTAAATTTCCCACCGGCATGAAGCACTGTCATAACAACTTCAAGGGCTGATTTTTGTTCTTTTTCATGAAAACCGGTCGGAATTCCACGGCCATCATCTTTAATCGTAGCTGACCCGTCAGGATTGATCTTTACCTCGATATTGCTGCAATGTCCTGCTAATGCTTCATCGATTGAATTATCAATTACCTCATAAACAAGATGATGCAGCCCTCTTGTGCTTACATCGCCAATATACATGGCTGGTCGTTTGCGCACTGCTTCAAGACCTTCAAGTACCTGAATACTCTCAGCGGAATAACCGTTCAGGTTCATTTCAACAATTTCCTTCTTAATATCGTCCTCTTTCATAGTCCTTTTTATATTTCTGATCTTAAATATGGTTCAAATAATCCTGTTACATCATCTTTATGATGATAGTTTTATGCAGCTATACAATATTTATTTGGTTTCTGCTTTTTATGATAGATTAACACTTAATTGGAATTTCATTTCCAATGTATGTAAACTATTAAATATAACTATTGACAATAGATCCTTTTATATCAAACAAATATACTAAATTTCAGCCGGTTCAGGGGTATTAAACAGGGTGAAAAAACGTGAATTATTAACAAGTAATTAACAACATAAGGACTTATTTACCAGGTGTTTGCGGTTGTATAGCGGGAACAGGATCGGATATATTCCGATCTGGATACAAAGATACGGTTTTTTAACTGTATTATTAGCTTTGCCGGGCTAAAAGTTCTTAAAAAAGAATGGGAATTGTTCCAAACCTGACGCGTGAATAATATATGTTTATTGACATAATCACAATTTGCCGGTTCCTGCTGATACAATGCTTCACAAAAGCGTGAAACCGGGAATATGGATGGTGTTATAGCTTGTAAGTGAACCCAACCATCAGATTCAGGCGTTGTGCGGGATACTGGTTCCAGAGTTCATATCCGGAGGCTGAAATATTGCATACATTCAAAAATGCTGAGAGTAATTTTGAATATCTGTATTCTATTTTCAGATTAGCATCAAGAAAACCTTTCATTTCAACAGGTTCATTACCGTTGTCGAATTTTTTCGCGTATCTTTTTCCGTAACCGAGAAAACTCAGGTCGAAAAGGATCTTATCCCTTAGGTTGTATGTTGTTTTGAATGTAAGGTCAAATTGCGGTTTGTGCCATGCTTTTTGTGCATTAAGTGTTGCATAGTCATAGTAATTACCAGAGAGCAGGAAATTTAATCTGTCTCCGGCATCAAAATATACCTCACCATGGTATTGAACGAGTTCCACATCGTCATAGGTAACTGCAAAGCGGTTTTGCAGGATACCAGATGTATCATTTACGAAAAAGTACATATCATTGATCTGTGAGTATGTAATATCTGCACGGAATCCTGACTGGTTAACGAACTGGCCTTTAATACCGGCATATCCGATAAATTTATGATCAGTGCTTTTGATTGATGTGCCAGGTGCAATGAAGCTGTTTTCAGATGCTGTTTTCGCATAATAATTTGATTCCAGAAAACCTGTAATTCCGAAAAAGGGAAGAAGTACATCTTTTATAATGCTGATCTGAAGTTCGGCATGAGGATAAATATGCAGGTCAGTATCAATATATTTTTCAGTATATGTGTTAACTCCAAGTGAAAAATTCCACTCCGGTCCCTGTTTACTGATTCCCGGGTTTGCCTTTATTATTGTTGTTTTAGAGGAATCCATTGACTGGGATGGGGATAAGTGACCTAGTCCGGCATCGAGTCCGAGCATAAATGACCCTGCCATTCCTGAAAAATCTCCGTTTAGAAATAGTTCGTGTTCAGAATTTTCAAACTTATCTCTGATGTAATTATAGTTTATATCAAGTAGATAGTTAAAATGGGCTGAATCAACATGATTTGAAGCAATTTTTGATACCGCGTTCATCACAATGAAATTTTGCCGGTTTTTTGGGGAATCAATATCAGGCAGGCTGTCGCTAAATATGGTAGTATTATAACCGTAATAATTCAGTCGGTGATTCCGGATACCCAGGTTGCCTGAAAGAGTGCTGTTGCGAAATATCCTTTTTCCATAAAGGTCGATTTTATTTATTCCGTAGCCGGCATTTACCTTATCGTCATTATCGAGCTTTAACTTCGTATGGGATGATTTGTGCATAAATTCGGCACCTACCGCATATTTTTTGTTGCGAAGGCTGCTGATATTTAACCTGCCATACGGAGTAAAATAGTTACCTATGCCTAACTCCAACAGGCTGTTGTAAAGTTTTGAAACCGGTAAACCTACCATTCTTGCCGGATTGATGGTTTTTGGATCAAATGATGTTGAAACACGGGTCGGTAATAATTTATAATTAATGTTTTCCTGTATTTCTGCTGTGTCACTAATAGAAGGTAACAGGCTGATTTTTTGTGCATCTGGTAATGATGGTTCGTATGGATTAACAACAATGATCTCTTTTTCAATATCCTGCGAATAAAGTTGATCCTTTGAGGTCAACGATAATATAAAAAAAACTGTCACACCCAAAAAATAGGTTCTCATTTTGTTCAACTGTTAATAGAATTAAATACTAAATTCCTTCGTCATCAAGATTTATTTCCATATCAGGTTCTTCAACCATCTTCTCATCAGCTTCCTGACGTGCTACGATACGTTTTCGTTTTTGTTTCGCCTGATCAAGGATCCCGTCGTCAGACACTTCATAATAATCAATAATACTTTGAAGGGTTTGTATAGCCTGAAATTCATCGTCACGCTTCATGAATATATCTGACCAGAGTATAAAACTTTTGGCCATCCAATATTCGTGCGGGGTTGTTTTTTCGACAAAATCATATATCTCTTTTTCGGCTTTATCAGGTTCACCGCGTTTGAAATATATTTCAGCTACTCTGAATTTTGATTCTGCACCTTCCTTTGTTTTGAGTTCTTCAGATATTTCCCTGAACTCTTCCTGTGCCAGAACCAGCCTGTCCTGTGCATATAATGATTTGGCAAGAATAAACCGTGCTTCACGTTCTTCTGCTTCCGATACTTTATCTGTATATAGCACCTTTCGTGAAGCTTCTATGGCATCGTCCCACTTTTCAAGGTAATAATAACAACGCATTATTCCCCGACGTGCTTCAAGTTTATTACTTCTGGAATCAGCCATGTTTTCAAGTTGCCGATAACAATCCAGTGCCTTGTCATAGTCTTTTGCTGAATAACTTATCCTGCCTGCGCCAATCAATGCCTGTACAGTAAACATGTTTTTAGGCCGGCTGATTATATAGTTAAAAGATTTCAATGCTTCGTCGTATTGTTCCATCTGATAATTACAATCACCTTTGTAAAAGTGGGCATTCAACAGGAAACTACCCTCAGGAAAATTCCGGATATAATTTAAAAAACCGGTAGCAGATTTTTCACAGTCTCCCGACATATAAAGCTTTTCAGCTGCAAGGTAACTTAATGAGTCTTTTTCCGTTGTGGTGATGGTTGATTCACCACCCAGGTTGTTCACATAATTGAAATATTCATCAACATTATTCCTTTCTACAAATATGTTTTTAATACCGACCAGGGCATTTTGTGCTTCTTCAGAACCTTTATAATCGGAAATAACCTTTTTATACATCTCCAGGGATCTGTTATACTGGTTTGTATTATAATAGATAAGTCCGAGTTGAACCAGAGCATTACTAACGTAATTACTATTGGGATATTCACTGATAACTTTACTGTAATAAGGAATGGCCTGATTCTGTTCCTGCAGCTTCATATAACTTTCCCCTATTTCAAATGTAGCATCGTCAGCAAAAGATGACCCCGGATAACGTGTAAGCAAATCAATCAGAACATCGATCTTTTGGTCATCTTTATTGATCAGCCCCAGTGAAAACCCTTTCTGGAAAAGTGCATAATCAGGATCAGAAAGGCCTGATTCCAGGGATCTGTCATAAAAATCTACAGCCGAATAATAATTGCTTTGCACAAAAAAACAATCCCCGATACGATTAAGGGCATCAGCTGTTGTTTTTGTATTGGCATCCTGCATAAGCCCGGTATATTTCCTGAACCATTCTGTGGCTTTTTTGTAATCTTTCTGCTTGAAAAAAGCATATGCTATGTTATAACGCGTCAGTTTATATTCGTTTGAAATTACACTGGGTGACGTTTTTAGAAATTCGTTATAACATGCAATTGCCTTATCGTATTCAGCCAGTTGATAGTGGGCTTCGCCTTTCCAGTAATGTGAAAGGGCAGTGAGCTTTTTATCAATATTTCCGTATCGTAATGAACGTTGAAACATAGCTGTTGCTTCGCGAAACATCAGGTTATTGTATAGTTCAATCCCCCTGTAACATGCGATTTTCTGGTATGCTTTTTTGATCTCAGCAGGTTTTTCACTGATACGTTCGATCGATTCAAGTGCAAGCTTGTAGTTTTTTGTATTGGAATAAGCCATGACCAGGAAATGATAAGCTTCATCGATTCTGGGGGATTCTGGATATAGCTCTATATATTTGTTAAAGGCCCTGATAGCTTCATTAAAAGGTGACAGGGACAATTCATATGTTACCATGGCATAGTTGAATAAAGCATCTTTTTTTATGCTCTCATCAAAATCCATTTTTGACGCGGAAGAAAAAGCCATACGTGCTCGTTTTTTATCATCCCTTTTAAGGTAACAATCAGCAAGGTGATAAAGGGCACTTTGGCCAAGAAGGCTATTATCACTGGAAACATTTTCAAACATTTCAATTGCCTTGTCAATCTTTCCTGATCTGTAACATGCATATCCAAGCTGGTATTTATCCTCTTTATTTACAAAACCAGCATTGGCCATATATTTTTCAAGGTAAGGTATTGCTTCCGTGTAATCTCCTTTCATATAATAAGCCTCGCCAATGATCCTTGCTACTTCGGCCAGCCTTTTTTCGCTCACTTTTTCAAGAAATGCCGGTGCAAACCGGATAACATCATCGTATTTTTCCTGCAGGTAATATATCTGTGTGATATAATAAGGCGCGATTTCAGAAAAATGCTGATCATCAGTTAAACGCGAAAATTCTTCCAGCGCTGTCTGATAGTTTTTCTGACTGTAATTAATATGTGCATAATAATATATAGCCGGTGAAGTATATTTGGTATTAATGTCTTTTATCTGATAAAATGCAAGACGGGCTTTCTCAAGATCTTCCCTGGAAAAATAACTGTACCCGAGTTTGAAATAATATTCAGCCTCGTCAGTTTTGTTTAGCTTTGTTTTATTGACTTTTTCATAATATTTAATTGCATCCCTGTATTTTCGAAGTGCATGGAAGTAATTGCCCAACTGAAAATATGCCTGGTTTACAAGAGGATCTCCAGTGTTTTCAGCAATAAAAGTACAGGTCAAATATTCAGCGTCCTCATTAAACAGTTTTATGCTGCACAATGCTCTGTAAAATTGCGCCCTGGCTGATAATTCCGAATTTGTATTATTAAGTTCATCCAAGGCCTTTTCAAAATATTGCTGAGCATCAGCATACTTTTCTTTTTGTAGCAACTCAATACCTTTAAAATACGGATTTAGTTTATGGGTATGCTGCATTGTATGTTGTGCACCTGACCATGCTGAGAAAACAAGCAAAGAAGCTATTAGCAAAAAAGACTTTTTTATCATCCGTGAAGTTTTTAATAATTTGTCATGCTTTCTTTTACCTCAATCTGACAAATTCAAAGTTACAGATTATTATCATTGGCTATCGCGGATATGTTTGTATGTTTTTAAACATAAAACTGTTAATTTCTAATTTTATTTTTATTTTAGGCAGGAAATTGTTAAACCCGTATTAATAATTTGTCAGGTTTGGAGCAGATGAAAGGCGTTGAAAGCTGAAAATGAGGTAACTTGCCGCGAGGCTTTAAATTATTATTCATTTTGATGAAATCATAGCCGGGTGAAGCAATTAATTCAGTTTTACAGGGAATAAGACCGGACGGCAACTCCTAACCGGCATATGTTAACAGGATGAGTTGGGGAGAATAATTGAATGCCAACCGGTATTTGGTAATCATATGAGAAAAGATAAGGAACGAGGATGGCAGATTGTTAATATTATTTATTTAAATTTTTTGGCCATTGGAAACAAGTATTAAGATTACAGACGGATCAATTTTTCAGGAAGATAATTTAATATTATCGAACGTTAATTTTGAAGTCAATAAAGGTGAATTTGTTTATCTTATCGGCCGTGTCGGAAGTGGAAAAACCAGCCTTATAAAAACAATAAATGCCGAGCTGCCTTTGAAGGCAGGTTCAGGAATGGTTGCCGACTTTCAACTTGAAACGATCAAACGTAAACAATTACATAAGCTAAGAAGAAAGCTTGGTATTGTTTTTCAGGATTTTCAGTTACTGATCGACCGTTCGGTATACGATAATTTGTATTTTGTTTTAAAAGCCACAGGCTGGAAATCAAAAGATGAGATTAACAACAGGATAATCGAGGTATTGAAAAAGGTTGAACTCGATTATAAAGGTTACAAAATGCCTCATCAGCTTTCAGGCGGTGAACAGCAACGTGTTGTAATTGCACGTGCACTGCTGAATGACCCTGACATTATTCTTGCTGACGAACCCACCGGAAATCTTGATACGGAGACTTCAGACGGCATTATGAAGATACTTTGGGATATCAGTACCAGTGGCCGGGCAGTAATAATGGCAACACACAATATCCCTTTGGTGAAAAAATACCCTGCACGCACCTATAAATGTGAAAACGGTAATCTTACAGAAATGAAACAGGGAAGCGAAATTGAATTTACCAGTTTGTTTTGAATACACTATATTTTAATTAGTGTCTGTCTATAAACTTGGAAAAATGTTTTATCGATCATGTGTCTGTTCATAAAGTTTCATTTGCAAGGCTCGCGCAGTCCGAAAGCGTGGAGTTTACTTATAGTAAATGAGCAATTTTCGGACAAGCGTAACGCGGCAAATGGGACTTTATGGACAGATACTAATCAGGTTATTAAAATTTCCCCGACATGGTACAACCTGTTAAAATCTGCATGATATCTGCCATGCATGGATTGTATGATGACAGGATTTACTGGAAAGAGGCACTTTCCCTGAAAAAAAACGGTTATGAGGTCATTCATATTGGAGTAGGAAATGAATATACGGATATTGTCTCTGCCGAAAACATACGTCTTATAAAGATAAAACGAAAACATTATCTGGCTGATCCATATCTTGATAAATTATTTCGCCTATTGTTTATCTGCGATTCGGTGTATGACGATATTTTCAGCATTGCAGCCGGGATAAATGCAGATGTCTATCATTTTCATGACCTGCAGATAAACAGGATAGGTAAAAAGTTGAAAGGTCTGCCTCATAAGCCTAAGGTTATATATGATGTACATGAACCTTACCCGGTTACTATTGCTAATGCCCATGCATCAAATTTTATTATACGCCTGATAAATCGTATTTACGGACAATTTATTCACAAGTGGGAATTGAAGTGTGCCGGGGAGTATGATCTTATTATCACTACCGAGGAAAATGTTTATAATAAATTTGCCGGCCATCTTAAAAGAAATAATGTTGAGGTCATTTATAATTACACGGATCATAATGCTGACGCTGATCCAGATTCTTTGTCCTATAAAGACAAGATATATGATGCAATTTATTGCGGAGGAATAAAAACAAACAGGTATGCCTATCAAATTATTGAGGCAGTACGCGTTGCAAAATCGCGTTCCAGGGACATACGGGTACTGTTTATCGGTCCGGTGACCGATCCCGGGTTAAAATCCGGATTGCTGAGAAAGATCAGGTCATATGGATTGGAAGACAATGTTTTTCTTCACGATCCCGTTCCATATAATCAGATAGGTGAATATTACCGGAAAAGCAGGATCGGACTTGCTGTTTTTTTGGATAATCCCGTCCATAATATTATTTTGCCGATCAAGATCTTTGAATATATGGCTTTCGGACTGCCGGTCGTTTGTTCGGATTTTGGCCATTTGGCAAGATATACCAGGATAAACAAAACAGGGATCACGCTAGATCCTTCAGATCCGGAAGCCATTTGTAATGCCATTTTGGAGCTCAAAGACGACAGGAAAAAGTATGAGGTATTCAGTCGTAACGGTATACAGGCCGTAAAAGAAAAATATTCATGGAAATACATGGAACAGAAACTATTAAAAATATACAGGGATCTGTTGGAAACAGAACATTATGATAATCGATAAACTGAAAAAGATCATCGGGTATATCACTGATATAAGGACTTCACGATTGTTGTTGTCGCTGAAAAATAACGGATATTTAAAGGAGATAGGATGGTTTTACACATACTGGAACAGGGATCCGGTAGACAAAGACCGTAAACCAATACCCTGGGCAACTTATTCCTTCATAGAATTTATGAAGACCTGGCTTAAACCGGATATGCAATTGTTTGAATACGGATCCGGAAATTCAACTTTATTTTACGCGGGGTATGTGAAATCTGTAACGACAGTTGAGCATAATAAAACATGGTATGACCGCGTAAAAAAGCAGATTCCCCCAAACGTAAATCTTATATATCAGCCATTGGATAATGGGGGGAAGTATGAAAACTCTGTTTCAGGCATTATGTACGATGTGATCATCATTGATGGTAGACAAAGGAAAAATTGTCTGAAAGCAGCTATTCCGAACCTTTCTGAAAATGGAATTATAGTGTTGGATGATTCCGAACGTGATCAGTATGCCATGATTTTGGATAATATGAAAGAAAGGTCTTTCAGACGTATTGATTTCTGGGGTATTGCTCCTATGTATTTTCATAATAAGTGTACCAGTGTTTTTTATAGAAGCGCACTTATTAATTATAGCCTGTTAATAAACTCATAGTGTTTGTTCAGAATGTTCGGGATCAAGGCGCGTGAGTATTTTAAACCGCGGTATACTAAAGTATTTGAGGATTTAAAAAGTTTTCACAACGTGTTTAATTTTTAAAGGTGTTCAAGAGCTCACTTCGTTCGGTTGAGCAGCAACGCGGATATCGGACATTATGGACAGACACTAATTAATTGGGATATAATTTGGAAGGGAGAAATAGTAATTACATAGTGCGGGATATTTTATGGTATCTGGCGGGGTCGGCTGTCCCAATGCTGATAGGGATCATCCGTTCACCTATATATACGCGCATTTTCACCCCGGAAGAGTATGGTTATTACTCTCTTACCTATATTACTTTCAACTATCTTTCCATAGCTTTTTTTTCATGGATATCTAGTTGTATCTGGCGTTATTATAATCAATATAAAAGGGAACAACAGACAGGGGCATTATTCTCCACGGCTTTATTACTGTTTTTATTATCTGCATTCATCCTTGGAATCATAACTACTACCTGGTTTATTATCAGTAAAGATGATTTTATTAAACAACTGATTATTTTAAGCTATTTTTATTTTCTGAGCAGTGAACTGATAGCAGTAAGTCTTATTCATATACGTGCTGAGGGGAAAGCCCGCATTTATAACATTGTGCATTCTTCAAAGACATTGCTGGCATTTTTGCTGCTGTTGTATTTAACTTTTATTCTTGATCACCGGATTGAAGCATTCCTGAGCAGTGTGATCTGGATGAATCTGGCAGTGATAACAGGAATGTCGCTTATATATGTTGGTAAATTCAGTATCAGATATATCCGTATTCAATATAAAGATGTACGGTTATTATTGAAATACGGACTGGTTGGGATAGTATCGAATTTAAGTCTTGTGCTGCTGGCCACAAGTGACCGTTTTATAATAAAGTTCTTTGATACGATCGATCATGTGGGTATATACAATCAGATATATACAATAGGGCAGATAAGCGTGGCAGCATTTGTAAATGTGTTCTTTGCAGCCATTAACCCAAGTCTTTTGAAGAATTTTGAACATGGTTTTAAACAGTCCAACATTCTGACAAGAAAGTTTATTTACATGTTTATTTTTCTTATTCTACCCTTAACGGTTTATTTTTCCCTTTTCGCGAAGCAAATTGCTATTATATTGCTGGGTGAAGAATTCAGGGTAGGTTACCCGATGATACCCTTCATTATGATAAGTGCTTTTGTATACGGGCTGGCCTTGTTTCATGAGATCAAAATGAAATTTGCCAATGCATTTACAAG
The DNA here is from genome assembly GCA_964492185.1 of uncultured Bacteroidales bacterium. GTDB lineage: Bacteria > Bacteroidota > Bacteroidia > Bacteroidales > UBA10428 > JAFGSZ01. The sequence goes on from CAZBJH010000014.1 coordinate 33,697, forward strand.
CATAATCCTGGGTTTTTTTATTGCTGCAGCAATTAATATTGTATTGAATATATTGCTTATCCCGTTGTTTGGTTATGAAATGGCCGCTGTAACCACACTGATAGCCTATAGTCTGTTGTTTTTATATTTTTATATTAAGGATACCAACAGATATTTAACTGATGTGAGGCTGATAAGAAATGCAGGATTGTTGCTTGCCGTGCTTGCAATGGAATTGTTTATTGATATGCTGATCAGAAGGGTTATTGGGTTTGACCTGAATGTATTTTATACTATTATCGAGGGTGTGGTGTTTGTTATTTTGTTTCTCATCATTACCTGGCCGGTTAATCCGTTTGTAAAAAGAAAAGGAAATATTTATGATAAAGAGAATTAAAAGCCGCATCCCCAGAATAGTCAAAATTAGTATTTTACGGCTATTTTATTTCGGTAACAGGTATTATTGCAATTGCTGTAATAGCAGGTTAAAGTTATTGGGTAGCGGAGGAAGTACAGAGCCTGTTGTGCGGGATATGTATATCGTGGGTGCCGGATATCGTGATGCAGATCACTGCCCTGTATGTAAATCGAGTTACCGGACACGACTGGTAAAATTGTATCTGGATGAAAAGACAGATCTTTCAAAAGAGATGTCAGTCCTTCATATAGCACCGGAAGAACAACTGGCTTATATACTGAAGCATAAGAAAAATATTGAATATGTTAGCGGCGACTTGTCACCTGAAAGATACAGCCATCTTGCCCCGGCCAGGAAAATTGATGTGACTTCTATAGGATATAACTCTGATTTTTTTGATTTAATTATTTGCAATCATGTGCTGGAACACATTCCGGATGACCTTAAAGCAATGGAAGAACTGTACCGTGTGCTGAAACCCGGGGGGAAGGCCATTCTTCAGGTACCGGTATCACTAAAGCTGGATCATACTTATGAGGATCCTTCAATAGTGGCGGAGAGGGACCGGCTTAAATACTTTGGACAAAAAGACCATGTAAGGATATACGGGCAGGATTATTATAAACGCCTTAGTGAAGCAGGGTTTAGGGTAGAGTTATATGATCCTTTTTCGGAAAGTACTTTTCCCGGACTTGATAAGCTTGAACTGGACAGGAATGAGCATGTGATCGTTGGAAGGAAATATTAGCCTTAAAAAATGCAAAGGATTATATAAATATTAGTCAATACCCTTGCACTATACAAAGAATCATTTACTGTATTGTGCTGATTATAAATTCATTTCGTGTTTTTCAGCAGACCCTAAGTAGAGTCTGTCTATAAATTCACAGTGTTTGTTCAGAATGTTCGAGATCAAGGCGCGTGAGCATTTTAAACCGCAGTATACTAAAGTATTCGAGGATTTAAAATGCGAGCAGCAACGCAGATATCGGACATTATGGACAGACACTAAGTAAAAGCGCAATCTCCGTCCCCGTCCATTATGTAATATTTGCCAGAATCGCCAAGCTCACCGGACAACTTTTTTGTAATGATCGAATCCTGTGTATAATCGCGAAGCATTAAAAAGGGATGACAGGAATTTGCAATCGCGTCAGCCAGGCCGGTATGAAAGGTGGTGACTGTGCGTATGTTCTTGTCATTTGAAAAATTGTATATCACATTTTTTACCTGCTCATGATAGTCTTTTTCCACATATAGAAAAGGGGTTTTTAAGTGATGACCGCGAACTGTAAGCATTAAAAAAGCGATCATTTTTTTCTGGTAATATACCTTGAGAAACCACTGCCTGAAATTCTTATCATAAACAGAAAAAGTATACTTTTTGGCTTCATTTTTTTGCTCATAATCTGATCCTATCCATGGATATTTCATCATCCAGTTAAATTCAGATGCGGTTTTGGCTGTCAAATGTCCCTGGTTATGCTGATTAATAAATATTTCCGTTTCCCGGTCGATACTATCTATGTTTTCTGTGTGAATATCCGTAAGATCAAATTGATAAAACAGTAATCGCGCTTCATTCACCAGATTTAAAACCGCATTCCCACCAGTCAGCAACCATCTTATGGATCGAAGCACCGGTTTTTTATTAACCAGTATACTGTCCAGATCAAACCGTAGGTATCCCCTGATACCTTTTAGTGAATGAAAATCTTCATATTTGCCTGTTTTATCAAATGCAGCTTTGGAGCGGGGAATAAAATTGGTGATCAATAACCGGCCGTTCCAGGCATCATAGGCCAGGTTTAACAGCTGTACCGCTATCCCTAACCGGCGGTATTCGGGATGCACCCACATACAACTAAGCCATGCTACTTTTTTCTTTCGATCATCAAAATAAAACCTGTCAACCAGTGCACCAAGATAGCCCGCGAGCCGGTTTTCGCGATAAGCAAGGAAAAGAACAGGGTCATCCTTATCAGCGACTGGATTGTGGAAATGTGCCAAAGCTCTTTTACTGCTGATTGGGATATGATCCATGGATTTGAAGTCAGAGGAATGAATGTAATCCTTAAGATCACCCGTTACTATTGTCCTGAATGTGATCATTTATTGTGCGCTATGTTTACAAATATTATCTGCATATGTTGTTTCTTCTTACAATGCTTTTCAAAATAAAATAAAAATAATCTGCCTTCAATCTTCTTTTCAACGGAAGATTATAGTCTTCTGCAGGAATCCGTTGCAGATTGAATGGAATGCAGTCGTGTTTCATTCCCGCGCAACCAAAGCTCAGATCGATATCGCCTGCTGAACGGATATTATCAAAAGTGTTTTTTGAAACACCGTAATCGGTGAAAGGAAAGGCAAAAACCCGGTAATTCAATTTGAATTTATCACAAATAATCTTTGTGCTGACAGTTGTTTGTTTTAATTGTTCATGTGTATCTATAAAACGGTACTCAGGATGATCGATGCTGTGTGATCCGAAAGTAAAGCCTTCTGCCATAAGTTCACGGATCTGTCCGCTTGTCATATAGGGTTTTTTAACCGCCAGGTATTCAGCAAAATCGAGTCCCAATAATTCAGCCAGCTTACCGGGTAATTCTTTATTGTTGTATTGAACATTAAGCAGAGCTTGCGGGATACTGGCCCATTTGATTCCCGCAATATTCAGTAGCTGTCTGACCTGTGATACTGTTTGAGGTTTAATATCCTGATTGCTGATGGTATCAATAAGCAAACTGATCTTGTAACGGAAAAAAAGATCTTTATTATCGATAAAGTTGCTGTTTAGAAAGCAGGTAGCGGGAATTCCTTTTTGTTTTAATAAGGGAGCTATGATATTATAAAATTCACTTAATCCGTCATCAAATGAAAGAAAAAAGGCCTTGCCCCTGATAGGTTTCCCTCCCCGGATATGATCCGTTAACTGGTACAAGTCTACAGGTTTATAATGCTTGAGCAGGTAATCGAGATCAACTTTGAAGGCTTTGATATTTTTATACTTGTAAAGGTTGGCTATATGCGGAATATAATCGTTGCTTACGGTATGGTAAACAGGCAGTATAAGCTGCTGTCCTGTTAGTTTGATATAGGCATGCAATGGTAATATAAGTGGAAGCGGATTATACCTGGAATAAATTACAGATTTCATACGAATAATCAGTTTAGCGAAACAACCTTATTAATACTGGCAATCTGTTTATTTTGTAAAACAAATAATTTCTTTTCTCAGCGCCGAACCCCCGGTTAAAATAAGCCACACCCTTTAAGTTGGAACCTGAAAAATCTAAGAGTTGTTTTTTGCCGGCATACGCGCGGATATGATGATCAACCAGCATATGCATAGCCTGGTTTTGTTTGCCCTCCCGTGAAGAAGCGCATACAGAAAATATGTCGCGGCTGGCTGATAACAGAAATGACCCGGCTGCACATAATTCATTGCCGGGGGTATATACAGCATTTATTTCACCTGTATCATTGTCCAGTGAAGTCCGTAACAATAAATGCAGTATTTCCCATTCTTTGTTTGTGATTCCGGATATATGTTCATCAAGGTGCGTTTTTACAAAATCAACAAACACTTTAGGTTCGCGCAGTTCTTTAATATACAGGCCTGAACTTTGTGCCTTACTAATATTACGTTTGCAATTTCTGGAATAATATTTTCTTACTGAATCATATCCGGCTGATATGTCAACTACATAATTATTATTCAGTTTTCCGTCATGAAGAGAAATTTCCTTCGTGTTCCATTCATTAAAGTTATATTCCGTTAACCGGAACTTTTTTGGAATGGCGTTTATAAACTCATTGAAAATGTTTTCATCAAGGGGGTTTTTGGAAAATATTCCCAGTTGCTGTGTATAATAAGGAGGGAAAATGTAATGTATTCCGAATTTCTTTTTCTGTGGTAAAGGCATAATGTAGTCGTAATCATGAGCAACGAGCGCACCCCAGCCAGGTGATACAATATCCAGGTACCATGAATAAGCATAAATCAGCTCATTACGGGCAAGGGCCATTGTTGCATCCCATTTTACCTTATCAATATTTTTATGGGAAATAAACTTAATCATAGATGTTCTTCAGCATGTGTTCGTAAACTTTTCTCCATCCTTTCCATATGCCCTGGTCGTGAAGGGTTTCGTTATGCCAGAGGCTGACAAAAGTACCCTGTACTTTTTTGGTCTCTTCAATAAGCCTTTTACACTCAAATATCGCATTATCAGGTGTAAGATTTAAATAATTATTCATGGTAACATCCATAATCTGAAAAGGTATCAATTTAAGATCCGTTATTTTTTCCCTGACAATATTGTAGAATTTAAAAGGGGTGCAGGTTCCGGCCCTGAATCCGTATCCGTCATGATACCCCAGGGAATAATCTTCATTTATTCCGTATTTAATCAGATTTTCAAAGGTGCCGGGAAATTTAACTACCAGGTAATGTTGCCTGCTTTTTGTGATCTGATAACCTGTGATCTGTTCAAGCCGCTTTTTTTCTTTAAGGATTCGTCCGGGGTCATAGTTAGACCTGACTGACGGATGAATCCCGGTATATGCCTTTCCGGATATTTCTTTTATCAGATTTCTGAATGCTTTTTTCCCGGTTGATATATTAATATCGTATTTACCATAATCGCCTGCCAGGAAAAAATAAATATTACTTATTCCATATAAGCTTTCCATATTTCGAAGATAGGGGTAGGTAAAATAAGGGTCCTCATTTTTCCCTGTAAGTACCTTTGCACGGTTATGAAGTTCACGGAAATCCCCCGTGAATATATCTCTAAGTGTTGCTGCCGCGGATCTTAATATCCCTTTATGCTTAAATGCCCAGGCCTGATCGATATCAATTGTGTGAATACTGGAGAATGACCTTTGTGTAAATTCAATTCCCTTATATTTATTCCGAAGTATTTCGGAAAGTTGAAATACCCATTTGTCCACTATTGGTAAGTGGAGAAAATTATGTTTATATGCAAGACTTGATTTCGCGCTGAAACGACCAAATTTGTCAGACTTGAAAGGCATATACTCTTCATACCGGGATATAAGATAAAAAACGGCAGAGAACAGATCAAAAGGGATCTCTTCTCCGGGATTATCAGGGAATAATACAGGGATATCATTCCAGATGTCTATTCTCGGTTTGAAATATTTAATTCCGGTTTCGAACAAAAGTCCTGAAGAAGGTATCCGGCAAGAATCGTTTATCCGTTCAGATGCATAATGCAGTGCAGGCCCCGGAATGTTTATGAATTCATTATAGCTGACTTTTTTAAAGGGCATACCCAGTATATCGGAAAATATAAATTCCAATACATAATCCAGTCGCTTTGAATTTTTCTCGCAGTAAACACTTAGCATGACTCGTATGTCAAATCCCCAAAAATAAACAAAAGATGAACAATGTGAACTTGTCCATATCAATCAAATTTGTGTTTATTATTCAAATATATGGTTTTTTATGTATATTCCGGAACTGTTATTCATATATATTTACATATATAAATATGAAATAATAGCAGTTTTTTCATATTGGCATAAGTATTGTAAACAGACATTTATTAATTTTATCCGGTTTAAAGTTTTTATTTAATGCCTTACAGCTTTGGACTTTGTTTTCAATTGGCAGACCGGATAGTGGTATTAACCTGCACTATTAATACATGTTAGATTAAATACCAATACACAGAAACAAATTATGTACAAATTTAATTATAACAATTATGAGTTTATTTAAACCGCTGGAGAATACTGAAGATAAGAATAAGAGTAAAGAGACTGCCAAAGAGACAGAACATGTTAAATGCTTAATAATAGGATCCGGGCCGGCAGGTTATACAGCGGCTATTTATGCAGCGCGTGCAAACCTGAAACCCTTGTTATATCAAGGATTACAACCAGGCGGTCAGTTAACCACCACGACCGAGGTAGAGAATTATCCAGGTTATCCTGACGGAATAACGGGACCGGAAATGATGGAAGATATGAAAAAACAGGCAGAACGCTTTGGAACGGATTGTCGATGGGGTATTGCGACTGAGGCTGATTTTTCAAAGAGACCACACCGGGTAACCGTTGATGATAATAAGATAATTGAGGCTGATACTGTTATAATTGCTACCGGTGCTACAGCCAAATATCTTGGCCTTGAATCGGAAGAATATTTCAAGGGATCTGGTGTCTCGGCCTGCGCAACCTGTGATGGTTTCTTTTATAAAGGCAAGGATGTTGCTGTTGTCGGGGGAGGAGACAGTGCATGTGAGGAAGCATTATATTTATCCGGTTTGTGTAATAAGGTTTATATGATTGTAAGAAAAGACTATTTAAGAGCCTCTAAGATTATGCAGGACAGGGTATTTAATACTTCAAATATAGAAGTTTTATTTGAACGTAATACAGTAGAACTTCGGGGTGACAAGACGGTTGAAGAAGTTGTGCTTCTAAAGAAGAAAGGTTCACCTGAAGAATCACAGGAAATAATAAAGATAGATGGGTTTTTCCTTGCTATAGGCCATGTTCCGAATTCACAGGTCTTTAAAGATTACCTGGAAACTGATGAAACCGGATACATCAAAACAAAGCCTGATACATCAAAAACTAATGTTCCGGGCGTGTTTGCATGTGGTGATGTAATGGATCCGGTCTATCGTCAGGCTGTAACAGCCGCGGGTACAGGTTGCCGGGCAGCTATTGATGCAGAACGATTCCTGTCCGAAACCGGCACAAGGTAATAAAAAGCCCGGTTTAAAAACCGGGCTTTTTGTTAAATTGATGCCATTTTTTCGGATGAGTATTTTCCTTCCTGTAGTTTTTGCTTCACTGCTTTAAATGCTTTGATCGTAACATCCACGTCTTCTTCGGTATGGGCTGCCGTAGGTATGATCCTCAGCATGATTACATCCTTGGGCACAACCGGATATACTACCATTGAACAAAAGATCCCGAAATTTTCCCTGAGGTCCATTACAACATTTGTTGCTTCGGCAATTGAACCTTTTAAAAATACCGGGGTAACCGGTGATTCAGAGTGTCCCAGATCAAAACCTTCTTTTTTTAAACCATCCTGAAGTTTATTAACGATTCTCCAAAGGTTTTTTCTTAATTCGGGACGTGATTTTAATAATTCAAGTCGTTTTATGGCACCTATAACCATAGGCATGGGCAATGATTTGGCAAAAGTTTGTGAACGCATGTTATACCTCAGAAAATTGATAATTTCTTCTTCACCGGCTATAAACGCACCTATGCCTGCCATAGCTTTTGCAAATGTTGAAAAGTACAAATCGATCTTATCCTGCACACCATAATGTTCACCTGTTCCTGCTCCTGTATCACCCATAGTTCCAAAGCCATGGGCGTCATCAACCAGCAGTCTGAAATTGAATTTTTCCTTCAGGCCAACAATACCTTTAAGATATCCCAGGTCACCTGCCATGCCGAAAACACCTTCCGTTATAACAAGAATACCGCCACCGGTTTTTTCAACAAGCCTGGTTGCCCGTTCAAGGCCTTTTTCAAGATTTTCCATGTTGTTATGGGGAAATACGAAACGTTTTCCCATATGCAACCGCAGTCCGTCAAGAATACATGCATGCGACTCGGAATCGTAAACGATAACATCATTACGATTTACCAGGGAATCAATAGTGGATAACATGCCCTGATAACCGTAATTAAGCAAAAATGCATCTTCCTTTTCGACAAATTCAGCAAGCAGGTTTTCCAGTTCTTCGTGTTTGCCGGTCTGGCCCGACATCATACGGGCTCCCATCGGGTAGGCCAAACCCCATTCTTTTGAAGCTTCGGCATCAACTGACCTGACTTCAGGATGATTAGCCAGTCCGAGATAATTATTCAGACTCCATGTTAATACCTCTTTACCCCTGAATTTCATTCTGGGCATAATCTCACCCTCCAGTTTTGGAAACATGAAATATCCGTGGGCCTCCTTCTGATATTGTCCCAACGGCCCCTTATTTCTTCTGATTTTATCAAATACATCCACGATAGTAAATATTAAGTTTTTAAAATGAGTTCTTGAACAACTTTGAAAATAAACACGTTGTGAAAAAAATTTAAACCGCAGTATACTAAAGTATTCGAGGATTTAAAATGTAAGCAGCAACGCGGATATCGGACATTATGGACAGACACTAGTCCGTTTAAAAAGTTGTCAAAATGTTTAACTGGTCAAGTGTCTGTTCAGAAGGTTCCATTTGCATGGCTCGCGCAGTCCGAAAATGCGGAGTTTACCCGTTGTAAATGAGCAATTTTCGGACAAGCGTAACGCGGCAAATGGGATTTTATGGACAGACACTAGTTAAATATTGTTAATAATTTGTTACAAAAGTAGTTTTTTTTGGATATTTGGCAAATGAAATTTAGTTTGTGTAATTGTTTATAACAATAATTATGCATACAAACCGGTTTTCTTAAAGGTGTTATAATTAGAGCCGGTCAATAAAGTTGACAAAATGTTTAACCCGTATTATGAATTCATTACATATAAAAACATTATCTTTGCATGATTTTTTCAGGAACTATGAAAACGGTTTGGATGTACATAGCAGGTTTGATTTTAATAGCAGGATGCTCGGGTTATGAGAAATTATTGAAGAGCAGCGATTACAAATTGAAATACGATAAAGCTTTTGAATATTACAATGAGGGTGATTTTTCAAAGGCAGTTACTTTATTCGATCAGATAGCGACCGTGTACAGGGGTACCCGTTCTGCAGATTCTGTTTATTTTTTTCAGGCCATGAGTTATTTCAAACAGGGTGATTTTATTCTTGCCGGACATTATTTCAGGACATTTGTCCAAACATACGGGGGAAGCAAATTCATTGAGGATGCAAGCTTTATGGGCGCCTATTGTTATTATATGCAGTCACCACGGCCAAGCCTTGACCAGACCAGTACAATGGAAGCACTGCAGGCTTTCCAGTTATTTATGATCAGGTTTCCCGGGAGCGATCGTATTGAGCAGTGCAGGGAACTGGTGACTGAATTGCGTGAAAAACTGGTGGAAAAATCATATATAAGTGCCAGGTTATATTATGATATGGAACATTATAAAGCCTCGATTGTTGCATTAAATAACAGCCTTATCGATTATCCCGACAGTAAATTCAGGGAAGAAATCATGTTCCTTATATTAAAATCAAAATACCTGCTGGCTGAAAACAGTGTAAAATCAAAGCAAACCGAAAGATACCAGGATACCGTGGATGAGTATTTTTCATTTGTCTCGGAATTTTCGGACAGTGATTATATATCAGAGGCAAAAAGGATGTATAAAGTATCAGCAAAACATTTAAATTTGGAAGTTACTAATTATTAAATTATTATGGATTATAAAAAGTCAAAGGCACCGTCTTCAACAATTACCAGGAATTTAAGTGATCTTGAAAAGGATACGGGAAATATATATGAATCGGTAATGATCTGTGCAAAAAGAGCAAATCAGATCAGTCTTGAAATGAAAGAAGAGCTGAACCGTAAGCTGGAAGAATTTGCCAATTATACTGATAATCTGGAGGAAGTATTTGAAAACAGGGAACAGATTGAGATTTCAAAATTCTATGAAAGACTACCAAAACCTTCACTTATCGCGCTTCAGGAGTTTGATATTGATAATATCTATGTCCGCAGACCTGAGTAGCCATTATGCTTAAAAGTAAAAGGATAATACTGGGAGTGACCGGAAGTATAGCAGCATACAAGGCTGCTTTACTTGTAAGGTTGCTCATCAGGCAACAAGCTGAGGTTAAAGTGCTGATGACATCATTGGCGAGAGAATTTATTACCCCTTTAACCCTTGCTACTTTATCCGGAAATCCGGTGTTTTCCGATTTCTTTGATCCTGAAAATGGTAATTGGAACAGTCATGTTGACCTGGCTGCCTGGGCCGATGCTTATCTGATAGCTCCTGCAACAGCAAATACATTAGCCAAAATGGCTAATGGGATAGCTGATAATTTGTTGCTTACAACATATCTTTCCGCAAGGTGCCCGGTTATCATCGCTCCTGCCATGGATTTGGGTATGTTTCAACACCCTGCGAACAAAAGGAATCTTGACATTTTACATAAGCGTGGTAATATTATCATTGAACCTGCAACAGGTGAACTGGCCAGTGGCCTGGAAGGAAAGGGAAGAATGGATGAGCCGGAAAACATTATTGAAAAATTGCAGGATTTTTTTGCCACCAAACAGCAAAAAAAAAAGTCCTGAACAAACTGAAGAATAAGAAAATCATTGTTACTTCCGGTCCCACACGCGAAGCAATTGACCCTGTAAGATATATTGGCAACCATTCCTCAGGAAAGATGGGCTGGGCAATTGCTGAGAAACTGGCATACCATAAGGCAAATGTTACCCTGATATCAGGCCCTTCATCTGTTCCTGCAGATCATCCGGACATCAATTTAATACAGGTTACTACAGCGGATGAAATGTACCATGCAGCTCTTGATGCCTTTAATACTTCTGATGGTGCGGTTCTTGCAGCAGCGGTGGCTGATTTCAGACCTGTAAAGGTCGAAAAAGCCAAGATCAAAAGTAAAAAAGATCAATACCTTCTCAGAATGGAACCTACAATTGATATTGCTGCTGAGCTGGGAAAAAGAAAAAAGAAAGGGCAATTTCTTATCGGTTTTGCACTGGAGACAGATAACGAAATTGAAAATGCCTGTGATAAACTGGTAAAAAAAAATTTTGATTTTATTGTTTTAAATTCCCTGAAGGACAAAGGTGCTGGTTTTGGTCATGACACTAATAAGATATCCATTATTGATAAAAGCAATAAAATCACTCATTTTGGGTTAAAGTCAAAAGAAGAAGTTGCAAGTGATATTATTAATAAATTGACAAACATCATATAACCTGTATTATTGAATGCATGGTAAAATTAATAGCTTGATCATATGTTAAAAAAAACCGTACCTGGTATACTGATCATAATGAGTTCCTTTTTTCCGGTTTCTTCACAGGAACTTAATTGTAATATTTCAATCGTGTCTAACCAGATACAGGGTACCAACAAACAGGTATTTCAAACCCTGCAGACTGCTATTTACGAGTTTATGAATAATACCATATGGACAAACTATTCTTTTCAGCCACATGAGCGTATTGAGTGTAATATGCTTTTTAACCTGAAAGAGCAGATAGGTGCTGATCTGTTCAAAGGGACATTGCAGGTTCAGGCCCGTCGTCCGGTATACAATTCAACATACAGCACCGTTCTTTTTAATTATATGGATAATGATCTGACATTTACTTATGTGGAATACCAGCCTCTTGACTTTTCGGAAACCACGTTTATGTCGAATCTCACTTCCATACTGGCTTATTATGCAAATGTCATTATTGGCCTGGATTTTGATTCTTTCTCATATAAAGGAGGTACTCCCTTTTTTGAAAAAGCAGAACTCATTGTTAACAATGCGCAAAATGCCTCTGAAAAGGGTTGGCGTCCTTCTGACAACAGGTCCCGCAAAAACCGTTACTGGCTGGTCGAAAATATATTAAATGAAGAGTTTAGTCCTGCCAGGGAGTTTTTTTACGAGTACCACAGACTGGGGCTTGATATGCTTGATGAGAATACATCAGAAGCTCGTGCTGATATTGCTGAAAATCTGAAATTGCTTGAAACGGTATATAAAAATAAGCCGGATCCTTTTATGCATTATCTGCAGGTTATTTTTGATGCTAAATCGGATGAATTCGTCAAGATATTCAGTGAGTCGCCCCGTGAAGAAAAAAACAGGGTTTATCGACTGCTCATTGAAATTGATCCTGCCAATAAAAGTAAATATGAGCGGATCAATGAGAATTGATTTATTAACTGTTGAATTGTTGAATTGTTGAATTGTTTAATCGTTTAATTGTTGAATTGTTGAATTGTTTAATCGTTTAATTGTTGAATTGTTTAATCGTTTAATTGTTTAATCGTTTAATTGTTTAATCGTTTAATTGTT
>CAZBJH010000015.1:0-45722 GCA_964492185.1 uncultured Bacteroidales bacterium
GGACCGCGCGAGCCTTGCAAATGGAACTTTCTGAACAGACACATGTATGGTTAAATATTTTGACTACTTTATAGACGGACTCTAATTAGCATCTGTCCATAAAGTAGGCAAAATGTTTATGTGCTCATGATAAGTATAGAGTTGTTTAAGTAAAAAATTTAATGCGGTTTATAAAAGTAATAAGCATTGATTGAATAAATAAATGTGCAATGTTAATTATAGTATTTTCTTAAAATATAGTTTAATCCAAACATACAATACAAATGTCAAGTTTTCAGAATATTTCCAGACTTAAGAAGATTGATCAGTTTATTCAACAGAAAGATACAGGCAGGCCAAGGGATCTTGCTCATAAAATTGGTATATCCGAGCGTTTGCTATTTATTTATATCCGGCATATGCGAAATCTGGGAGCACCCATTGCTTATGATAAAGCTTCAAGGAATTATTATTACAGGGGCGGTGGTAAATTCCAGATCGGATATGTGAATCCTTCTTAACCTGACGGAAGAATAATACATGTCAAAATGTATAAAGTATAGGAATGTTTTACATAGAAAAAGCCAGCCGTAATGCGGCTGGCTTGATAAAAGATTGTTTTGATAATTAGGCGAAAAATCCCAAAGCCACGGTTAATCCTGCCATTACTACAGAAATCATAGTCATAAGCTTGATCAGGATGTTCAATGATGGCCCGGAAGTATCTTTAAAAGGATCTCCAACCGTATCACATACTACTCCTGCTTTATGGGCTTCACTTCCTTTTCCCCCGTAATTGCCTTTTTCAATGTATTTTTTTGCATTGTCCCATGCACCACCGGAATTATTTAGCATGCAAGCCAGTGTGAATCCGGCAGTAAGACCACCGGCCAGTAAACCGGTAACACCTGCAACGCCCAGAGTTACACCAACAATAATAGGAACAATTATGGCAATCAGTGAAGGTACAACCATTTCTCTTTGGGCACCTTTGGTTGAAATTGCAACACACTTAGCATAATCGGGAGTAGTAGTTCCTTTCATGATACCGGGCATTTCCTTAAATTGTCTGCGTACTTCATCAACCATGGCACCGGCAGCTCTGCCAACAGCTTTCATTGTCATGGCACAAAAGACAAAAGCCATCATAGCACCAAGGAATAATCCTCCAAGAAGCATAGGATTGAATATGGAAAGATTATAGGCATCGACAAAGTCGCTGATATGAGCTCCGGCTATTTGCACGGCTTTTTGTCCCTCTTCAACAACGGGAATTACCTCTGTATAGAACAAGGTATTTCCAACTTCCATAAAGCCTTCACCGGCTTTGGATAGCTTACCTAACCATAATCTCACTTCTTCCATGTAGGCGGCCAGAAGTGCCATGGCAGTCAATGCAGCAGATCCGATTGCAAAACCTTTACCGGTTGCAGCAGTAGTATTCCCGAGCATATCAAGCGCGTCAGTACGTTCACGCACATGTGGGGGGAGCTCTGACATTTCGGCATTACCCCCGGCATTATCGGCAATGGGACCAAAAGCATCAGTGGCCAGTGTTATACCAAGTGTTGAGAGCATACCAACAGCTGCAAAACCTATACCATATACACCCATGGCAAAATGAGTAAAACCACCGGCAAAACCGTAAGCGGCAATGATAGCCAGTGCAATTGTAACTACAGGTATCCATGTGGAAAACATACCAACAGCAATGCCATCTATAATGGCTGTGGCCGGACCTTGTTGTGTCTGCCGGGCAATTCCTCTTGTCGGTTTATATTCATCCGAGGTGAAGTACTCTGTTCCCTGACCAATAATATTACCGGCAATTAATCCGGCAACTACCGAACCAAAAATACCCCAGGTAATCCATTCTGCCCATGCCAGACCGGCAACAGCTACCAGGATTAGCGCGGAACTTCCTCCCGTACCAAGCAATAATGCATTTAACAGATTCTTTTGTGTGGCTGATTCTTTAGCACGTACGAAATAAATACCTGCTATGGAAAGTACGATCCCAATGGCAGCTACGATCATCGGGGCAACAACAGCCTGAGTCTGGTCCATACCTGTAATCAGTGGCAATGCTGCTCCAAGAGCAGCAGTAGCCAGGATAGAACCTGCATATGATTCATACAGGTCAGCACCCATACCTGCCACGTCACCTACATTATCACCCACGTTATCTGCAATTGTTGCAGGATTGCGGGGATCATCCTCGGGAATGCCTTCTTCAACTTTACCAACCAGATCGGCGCCAACATCGGCAGCTTTGGTATAAATACCACCGCCAACACGGGCAAATAATGCCTGTGTTGATGCACCCATACCAAAAGTAAGCATAGTGGCAGTGATCTCAACAAGCTTCTGGTGCTCCCCGGTATCTGCATGAACAAAAGTCAGGCCCATAATATGAAGGCCATTCTGCATATGTTCGGCAGTATAAACCAGTTTGGTAAGAATAACATACCATAAACTGATGTCAAGCAGGGCAAAACCTACTACGACCAAACCCATAACGGCTCCGCTGCGAAAGGCGATCTTCAATCCTTTGTTCAGAGATTCCGATGCGCCCTGCGCGGTCCTTGCAGAGGCGTAGGTAGCTGTGCGCATACCCAGGTAACCACAAAGGCCCGAAAAGAAACCACCGGTGAGAAATGCAATTGGTACAAAAGGGTTTTGTACACCAAAGTAAGCCAGAATAGTCAGTAGAACGAGCAATATCAAGAATACATAGGTTACTACCCTGTATTGCCTCTTAATATATGCCATTGCACCTTCTCTGACGTGCTGAGCAATCTCTTTCATTCTGTCATTTCCTTCCGAATTCTTCATCATGGTTTTGAAGAAAATGTAAGCAAATAACAAAGCTGAAAGTGCTGCTAATGGAATAATCCAGAAAATTCCTGTCATATAGATTAGTTTTTAGTTTATATTAAAATGTATTGTTTAAACCATTGAAAGTATGCTGTTTAACGAGGTACATTATACAATTCTGTTTTAAAATGAGTTGCAAATATAATTAATTTGAATGCTTCACAAAAATAAAAATGAAAACTGTAAATTTTGCTTTTGAAACCAACCCGGATTATTCATGTCTCAGTATTTGGGGCGATACCGGTTACTGATTACCGAATACCTTCTCTCCTTAGCGCATTCAGACTCTCTATTCATCCTATCCTGCCCAATTATCCCTGTCAAGGCTCCGGTATTGTATGGCTTCAGCCAGATGATGGGTAGCTACCATATCACTGTTTTCCAGATCGGCAATGGTTCGGGATACTTTAAGTATACGGTCGTATGCCCTGGCAGATAATCCCAGTTTTTCCATGGCGTTTTTGATCAGTTGCCGGCCTTCACCGGTAAGCACACAATATTTATGTGAAAGTGCAACATTCATTTGGGCATTGCAAAAAACGGAGGGGATATCCAGATATCTTTTTTCCTGAATTTTTCTTGCCCTGCTTACACGCCGTGATATTTTTTCACTATTTTCCGTGGGTAGTTTTTCAGATAGTTTATCAAAAGGTACAGGCACGACTTCAATATGAATATCGATTCGGTCGAGTAAAGGACCGGATAATTTGTTCAGGTATTTCTGCACTGCACCGGGTGCACATACACATTCCTTGTCAGGATGGTTATAATAACCACAGGGGCAGGGGTTCATCGATGCTACCAGCATGAAGCTTGCCGGATATTCCACGCTGAATTTTGATCGGGAGATAGCGATCTTCCTGTCTTCAAGGGGCTGGCGCATTACTTCCAGTACCGCGCGTTTGAATTCAGGCAGTTCATCAAGAAACAGCACCCCGTTGTGTGCAAGGGAAATTTCACCGGGTTGAGGCCATGATCCCCCGCCAACAAGGGCAACATTGGAAATGGTGTGATGGGGTGAACGGAAAGGGCGTTGTGTCATTAGAGCAGTTTCTTTATCAATTCTGCCGGCAACGGAATGGATCTTTGTTGTTTCTAAGGCTTCGTGTAATGTAAATGGGGGTAAAATAGTAGGTAAGCGTTTGGCCAGCATGGTTTTACCGGAACCAGGAGCCCCGATCATTATCAAATTATGCGAACCCGCTGCCGCGATCTCCAGTGCCCGTTTCACGTTTTCCTGACCTTTCACATCGGCAAAATCAACATCATAGTTATTTATATTGGTATAGAACCCGTTACGGGTATCCACGCGGGTAACCGCGAGCTCTTCTGCACCGTTTAAAAATCTGATCAGCTGTGTGAAATGCTTAAGGCCGTATACTTCGAGCTGGTCAACCACGGCCGCCTCTTTGGCGTTCTGTTCAGGAAGAAAGATCCCCCTGAATCCTCTTTTTTTTGCTTCAACAGCCATGGGCAAAACACCTTTGACAGGACTCATACTGCCATCCAGCGACAGTTCGCCCATCATCACAAAGTTCTCCAGTCCGTTTGGTTCGATCTGCCCGGAGGCAGCCAGTATGCCGATAGCCAGGGGCAGGTCATAAGCGGAACCCTCCTTGCGGATATCAGCCGGCGCCATATTAATGATCACCTTTTTCCCGGGCATTCTGTAATCATTGGAACGGAATGCGGATTCAATGCGCATCTGGCTTTCTTTAACGGCAATATCGGGCAGACCGACAAGAAAGAATTTTACACCGCGAATGGCATTGACTTCAATAGTAATAATTTTGGCATTGATCCCATAAACGGCACTGCCGTATGTCTTCACTAACATGATGAGGGTGGTTGAATTATCACATAACATTGCAAAATAAATAAAAATTAACTGAAAAGAAATATTTCTTTATTATAACCTTTATTATTTATGACTTTGTTGAAATGGATGAAAATATAATTCGGGGCAGGGTTTTGTTATTTTATTAATAATCCAGGATAATATGTATTGCTTATTCATAATCATGATCTTTTTGCACTGAAAAGCCAATAATGCAGGATAAAACGGGTATCACAAAATTAAATTTTCCCCGCCTGGGAAGGTTTATGCCGGCAAAAGCCTTTTCTTTTAAGTGATAAAATACAGTACCACTTTTGATCGCATATTATATCTGACATCATTATTCATTCAATAAACGCTCCTTCATTTTTCGTTTTTTTTCTGCCTGTTCAAGCCAGTAACATCCGGGTCCGGATGTTTTGGTTCGCTGGTTGCAGCCGAGTATGATGTTCAATCCGAACCTCAGGTTGATGTTCCGGGTTTTTTGGGGCCATATTAAACCTAAAAGATTATCGGTAAGGGCATAAAACTGCACCGGATAATTGCCCAGGGCAATGCCCAGGCCAAGGTTATTGAATGTGCGGTTATTATATGAATAACTAATACTGGTATGAAGTCCTTTAACAGGCTCTATATTACCGGAAAGTGTAAGAGCTGAAATGATCTTCCGGGGGAAAATGATGTTTGAATACAGTGCTCCGATGTTTATTTTCTCATTTATTTTGAAGGTACCGCCAAGATACATCCTGACCGGCAGAAAGGAAAAATATGTCTCTTCACTGAGCTCAAGCCGGAAATTGTTGGTCAATTGTATTAACAGTTCTTCATAATTCTCTATAGTGATTGTATCTCCCAGCGGACCGCTATAATAAAATTCACCTTCACGGCTTAAGGTGTTCAGGTTAGAACGCCAGCGGATAAATCCCAGGTCAAGGATGCTTCCTGATATGGTGATGTTATTATCATATTCATAAATAAAGCCCGCGTCAAAGGCGATACCCGGATTTTGCCGGTTGAAAGCGATTTGTTGCCAGGAAATGCTTTCATCCAGGACAGGATCATCGATAAAACCATTTTCATTGGTGTCAATAATTAATGGCAGGGATGTATTTATATGCAGGTCGGAGTTAAAAAAGAGATCAAATGTGTTGTTTTCTGTAAAAAGAGTGAAATCCGATTTCTTTGTTGTGATATTTAATTTGCCAAATAGCAGTTTGGCTTTGATGCCGAAGGACCTGTCAGAATACTGTCTGGAAATTCCCAAGGCATATTCCCTGTAATGATTAAAGAGCAGTCCGCTACCTTCAAATGAAGCGAAATCTCCTTCAAAGGGAGTGTTACCATTCCAGGCCAGGTTGATCATATCGTTGGTATAGCTGGCTGCCAGGAAATTTTTTTCCTGAAGGGAGAAGGTAAAATAATAATCCTCATGCCGGTAACCCAGGGCAAGGATACTTGTATGCATTTCGTTTATAATGAAGTTCAGAGGTGCTAACTTGTCCGTTAAGGCATCAATATCAGCCCTGTAGTAATCTGTACCTTTTTCGGGAATGAATAGTTGATCGTAACTGAATCCCGTGTTGCCATAATTAAAGTGGACAGAGGAAAGTACAGGTAAGCCTATAAATAGTTTACAATTATTTTGAACAGCAGGATTAATAAAATTACTTTCAGGAATATTATGCATAAAGAACAAAAGGTTATTTTGCTGACCGGAAAGCACCGTGAGTAATCCTGTATGAAATAAAAGTGCTATTGTAAGATGTTTGATCATAATAATTTTATGATATCAGATATCTCCGGCTGTCATTTCCAGCCCTACACGAATACCAATTTGTACGTTAATTGAATATTCCCGGTAAAATTTGGCAATTTTTCTGTCATTGCTGACCGTATATACTTTGCCGGTAATAATGATGTACCTCACATTGGGCAGGTTGTTTATCTGGTTTTCAGCAAGTTCGATATCGATTTGATCTGTATAGTTGTTGACAATCACGCCTTCTTCATTTGTATCCCCGGGGGGTATAAGCCTCGGACCTTCCCTGAAAAGAGAATCTGTAATATTCATTCCTGCACCTGCAAAATAAACCTGCGTAGAAGCCTCAGTGGCAAATCCGTTTGTCAGGTTGATTCTGAACATTAAATAGGTCACATTGTCGATCTGGTCGCTTATCGTACTGAAATCAAATTCTTTATCATCTCTTCTTTCAACATATTCCAGGATGTTAGGAAGCGTGTCATCTTCATATTCAACGTAACCGTAAGGTCCCTGGATAAGGGTATCGATATTATCAATGGTTTCAATAATGCTTTCAAAATAATCATTGATCGAATAGGAGACAGTACCCACAGGTAGGGAATAGGTTGGAGTAAAATGCACCATTTCGGAAATATTTGTAAGGTTTTCGTCAACACATGCGGAAAAGACAAAATGTAACAAAAAGAATGGTATGATTTTCAGTTTTGTCATCAGGTAATAATAACGTTTCAATGAACAAATTGATTGTTAAAGCATCATGATTTTAACAATTATCTTCTATAAAATGAATTAGTGCATGAATAACTTTGATGTGGATCTCCTGTGTACGGTCAGAGTATGAAGAATCAGGAGCACGTATTTCAATATCGCACAGACCTGCCAGTTTTCCACCGTCTTTTCCGGTAAGGCCGATCACCTTAATATCTTTTTGCCGGGCAGTTTCAGCTGCTTTTATTACATTTACTGAATTGCCACTGGTGCTGATAGCGAGCAGGACGTCATTCTTATTTCCAAGTCCTTCGATATACCTCGAAAAAATGGCTTCAAATCCATAATCATTTGCAGTGCATGTAATATGTGCGGCATCTGATATTGAAATCGCGGGGATGGATTTCCTGCGTTCCCTGAACTGGCCTGTAAGCTCTTCGGCAAAATGCATTGCATCGCACATAGAACCTCCATTACCGCAACTGAATATTTTCTTTCCTTTTTTTAGGGCATCAACCATTATTATTGCCGCGTCCTGGATGTTCTTAAAGTTATTACTGTCGGATAAGAATTTGTCAATAGTATCGCGTGCTTCCCTGAATTCGTTGATAATGTTTTGCATGTTAAGATTTATTATTTAGTGTTTGTCCATAATGTCCGATATATGTGTTGCCGCTCACATTTCAAGTCCTCAAATACTTTAGAATTCCGCGGTTTAAAATGTTCTCGCACCTTGATCTCGAACATTTTGAACAAACACTACGAGTTTATAGACAGACTTTATTTATAAGCATGGTAAATTTAGGAAAAAAACTTGTTATCCTTATGCGGTTGTTTTATGCCGGATTAATCAAGTATCAGGTTCGGTCCAGATGCAGGGCGCTTAAAATTGAGAACAAAGATTAGAAGGGTTTTTGAACAATCAGGTTAAACTTATGAATTGCTTGTGATGATTTTATACCTTTGTAGTATCAATTTAAAAAATAATAATGGCTTTACCAGGTTTTTTCCGATCATATAAGCATAAAGTATTTGATTATAAACCAATTTATTATAATCAGAAGAAAGAAGAACTTGAGAAGATAATCCGGGATGCGGAACGTGATGCAGGGGTTTCAAACAGTAATGATCGCAGTATAGGGATAAGAAAGGGAACAATGCGAAGCCAAATGAAACATGCACGTGCGAGCAGGCGGAAATCAAACATGAGGTTGTTTATCATTCTATTGGTTTTGGCTGCATTTGCTTATTATTTCTTTGCTTAAAGAGTTTTAATCCATGGCAGATATCATTCATTTGCTTCCTGATTCGGTAGCAAATCAGATCGCGGCAGGTGAGGTAATACAACGGCCTGCCTCGGTAATTAAGGAACTGGTAGAAAATTCAATCGACGCGGGGGCAGACAAAATAAAGATCAATATCAAGGATGCAGGAAAAACTCTTATCCAGGTGATAGATAACGGGTGTGGGATGTCTGAGACTGATGCCAGGATGGCTTTTGAGCGGCACGCTACTTCAAAGATCACAAAAGCGGGCGATCTTTTCAGTATTCATACCAAAGGATTCAGGGGAGAAGCACTTGCATCGGTTGCTGCTATTGCCCATGTTGTAATGAAAACAAGGCCCCATAATGAAGAAACCGGCATTGAGATAGCAATTGAAGGTTCAAAAGTTACAGGTCAGGATCCCGTGCAGTGCGACCCGGGGACAAATATAGCCGTGAAAAACCTGTTTTTCAATGTGCCGGCACGAAGGAAATTCCTGAAAAGCGACAATACAGAGTTTCGGCATATCATTGTTGAATTTCAGCGTGCAGCATTAAGTCATCCCGGGATAGCTTTTATTGTTGTTCATAACAATAATGAAATATATAATTTACCCCCTGAAAATACACGGCAGAGAATAATACATACGATAGGCAGACATATAAATTCCAGTCTGACCAGCCTGAATACAGATACCAGTATTGCAGGGGTGAAAGGATATATAGGAAAGCCTGAATTAGCAAAAAAGACTTTTGGAGAACAATTCTTTTTTGTCAATAACAGGTATATGCGTCACCCTTATTTTCATAAGGCAGTGATGAAAGCTTATGACAGGATCCTGCCGCCGGAAACCGTACCTTCTTATTTCATATTTCTGGATACGGATCCCGGGAAGATAGATGTGAATATTCATCCGACTAAAACCGAGATTAAGTTTGAAGATGAAGCGGCAGTTTTTCAGGTTATTATGGCATCGGTAAAAGAAGCATTGGGCAAATTCAACCTTACACCTTCTATCGATTTTAATTCAGAGGGAAGTATTAACATACCCGTTACCGGCAGGGATACAGAAGTAAAACCTCCGGTTATTGATGTCGATCCGCATTTTAATCCTTTTGATAAAGAAAAGCCCGGTAAAGTTTATCGTGGACATGGCCATCGTGCAGGGCGGGTGGAAAAAGACTGGGAAAAGTTGTACGAAGGTTTTGAAGATCCTCTTGATCATCCGGATTCATTTAAAATTACAGATGAAAATGTACAGACACGAATTGAATCTTTGGTAGCTACATTTGCAAGTCACGGTTATCTGCAGATAAAAGGGAAGTATATTCTTACAACGGTTAAATCGGGCATTTTGCTGGTTGACCAGAAAAGGGCCCATGAACGGATACTTTTTGAAAAGTTTATGAGGCAGGAACAGCAGCAGATCCAAGCAGCCCAGAAACAGTTATATCCCGAGAGCATTGAACTCGACCCTGCAGATTTTAACCTCCTGAAAGATATTCTTGATGAGATTAACGGTATTGGCTTTGATATCAGTGAATTTGGCAAAAATTCAGTTATAGTTAACGGATGTCCTTCAGAAATAACCAATTCCCGGCCTGCCGAATTGATTGATCATATTCTTGGAGAATTCAAATCAACCGGCGGGGATATTAAAATAACTGCCCGGGAAAAAATTGCCCGCTCCCTGGCATGCACCGCCGCTATCGGGTATGATAAAGTATTTGAAGAAGAAGAAATGCGCGAATTGATCGATAAGTTGTTTGCATGTGAAAATCCGAATTATTCTCCCTCGGGCAAAGCCATTCTTTCTATTATTGAATTGAATGAACTGGAGCACAGGTTCAGGTAGTGTTTGTAAGGAAGGTCAGGCACCCGGGGATGGATGAAAATGATACCGGACTTATCAGGCAGACAAAAGGTAAAGTCGTTACTTTTCATCTTGGCTTAAAGATTTTCAGCAAAACAATCCTATATTTGCGTTGTTTATTTTGATAATTTAACAACAAGACATGAATGCTTTTGAAGCGAACAGGTTTTCTATTCCACCAGTGGTGAAGTGGATCCTGATAATTAATGTGATAGTGTTTCTCATAACAGGAATGGGGTCGATGACAAATATTGGAATGAAACTGGCACTGTTCAATGTAAAGTCACAGTATTTCCAGCCTTATCAGCTCATCACACACATGTTTATGCATGGCAGCTTCATGCATATATTCTTTAACATGTTCGCGGTGTTTATTTTTGGAAGAGTTCTGGAAGGTGTTTGGGGCAGCCGGAAATTTCTTATTTTTTATTTTGCTACCGGACTCGGGGCTGCCTTTTTGCATTTGCTGGTGAGTCACCTTCAATTGTCAGCCATAATGGCTCAGGCCAATGAGTTTTATCAGTCTCCCGCGCCGGAGCTCTTTCAGGATTTTGTAGACCAGTATGTCCACCGGCCTACTGTAGCACTGCTTTCTTTTGTTGATCAGTATATTTATGATCAGGATAATATAAACTATATTCAGCAGGCGAAATCGCTCGTTTCCAGGATTGTTCAGGATAATATGAATATTCCTACGGTAGGAGCTTCGGGTGCTGTATTTGGCATACTTGTAGCCTTCGCCATGGTTTTTCCCAATGTTGAGCTTATGATCATTTTTTTCCCGGTACCGATAAAAGCCAAATATCTTATTCCCTTTTATGCCGTTGCTGAATTGTTCTTTGGTGTGGCAGACTTCAAAGGTGATAATATAGCACATTTTGCACATTTGGGAGGTGCCATTGTTGGTGCGATAATTGTATGGATATGGAAGAAGAATCAGTTTAAAATGTATTAAGTTACCCTGGGATTGGCACACTTTGTAAGAATGATAGAGAATTGAATTTCACGGCACTAATTGTTATTATAATGTTTTTCAATATATTGCATAATTATCATTCATTTTTATGAGCCTTATAGTCCGGAAAAGTCAATAATGCAGGTTAAAGCAGATCAATAATTTATGAGTAATTTTATAATTGAAGATATTAAGAATTCATACAGGCACGGAGGGATGCTGACAAGATTGATATATATCAATCTGGGGGTGTTCCTTTTTATTCAGTTGTTTTTTATTGTTGATGCTTTATTCAGCCTTAACGTCGGTGAGCTGATCGTTACATGGTTTTCGGTACCTTCAAAACCGGTCAACCTGCTTATCAGGCCATGGACACTGATATCATACATGTTCCTGCATTACTCTTTCATGCATATTTTATTCAATTTGCTTTGGCTATACTGGTTTGGCAAGATATTCCTGCATTATCTTGAACCACGCAAATTGCTGAATGTTTATCTGCTTGGCGGAATATCCGGAGCGGTACTGTATATTATTGCATATAACCTTTTTCCCGGGTTGAGGCAGGATTCCATTCTCCTGGGTGCTTCCGCCGCGGTGATGGCCATAGTAGTGGGAATATCAGTGTATGCACCTAATCACGAAGTTTTCGTGTTTTTAATAGGCCCGGTAAAGATAAAATATATAGCACTGATATCATTCGTACTTACTTCACTAATGGATTTTGCTTCAAATACAGGCGGTAAAATAGCCCATATCGGAGGGGCTTTGTTTGGCTATATATATTTTGTTCAGCTAAACAGAGGGAAGGATATGACAAGAGGATTTGAGCGTTTTACTGGTACGATACTGTCTTTATTTAAACGGCGAAGCAGAATGAAAGTAACACACCGGCGTTCGGCTCAGCAAATGACCGATATGGAGTACAACAGATACAAGGCTGAAAAGCAGGCTGAAATAGACCGTATACTCGATAAGATCGCCAAATCAGGATATGATAGTCTTACGAAAAAAGAAAAAGAAACACTGTTTAAGATGAGCAATAAACAATAAAATTCAGCCTGTGTTATTGGCTTCGCCGATCTAAAGTTTCAGCTTTTGACACCTTGTATCTGCACCAGTCATGACTCATATAAATAATACAGGTTAAGTGTTAATTATTAAAATTATTAAGCTCCGGTTGACTTGAAACGTATTATCCGACATATTCTTTTTTATGTGAATATTGCCTTTGTGCTTGCTCTATTGCTTTCATACTTGTCGGTTTACATTAATCCCCGGGTTTTTTGGCTAACATCCTTTTTTGGTCTTATATATCCCTATATTTTGTTGGGGAACCTTATCCTTATAGTTATATGGGTTGCAAACAAAAAGAAATTTTTCCTGATTTCCCTAATTACTGTGGTTATTGGCTGGGGGCATGTAAAAAAATTAATCCAGATAGATCTTCACTGGCAGGAACACCATGCTGACATGCCGTCATTAAGCGTATTATCATACAATGTACGTTTGTTTAACCGGTACAATTGGGTGGATAACCCCGAAGCCCGGAATGAGATTTTTGGTTATATACATGATAAAGATCCTGACATTATTTGTTTTCAGGAGTTTTTTGTTCCCGAAACCGAACAATTCAACGAAAAGGATTTTTATACTATACTGGGGAACACACCATACAGGCATATTTATTACACAAGTCATCAGGAAGGAGGTGCAAAATTCGGGATTGCTACTTTCAGTAAATACCCCATTGTTAACAGGAAAAATATTTCATTCGAAAACTCCCTGCATTCGGCAATTTTTACTGATATCCGGTTTAACACCCGGGTAATAAGAATATTTAATGTTTACCTTCAGTCTAACCGTCTTCATAAAGAAAATTATCATGTTATTGATAGTCTGTTATTGAAAAGTAACAGGCAAATTAATGAAATACAACTGATCTCTTCCCGGCTGAAGAATGCATATATAAAACGTGCCGGTCAGGCAGACGAACTCTCAGGGTATATAAACAGTTCGCCATACCCGGCGATTGTTTGCGGTGATTTTAATGATACGCCGGTATCATATGCCTATAGAAAGATACGCGGAAATATGAAGGATGCTTTCCAGGAATCGGGCAGGGGGTTTGGGAATACATATTCCGGAAGCTTTCCTGCCTTCCGTATCGATTATATATTTCATAGCCGTGAATTACAGTCGGTTGAATTTGTCACAGACGAGATAGGTTTGTCAGATCATTATCCGGTTTCGGTAATAATTATTCCCGAACAGTGAGGTGACCATATATTTATCATTATCTGATTAGCCACTGGTAAGAGTTACATTCCTGCCGAATAAATTGGTTTATTTAATATTCAAAGCATATAATTTCGTACTTTTGGGAGCATAAGCAGGTAAGCGCAAAATTAATCCGAATTTCACTTATATATGACGTTTAATGATTTTGGCCTCAATGACAATTTGTTGGAAGCCATCGAGCACATGGGGTTTGAAAAACCCACACCAATACAGGAAAGGACCATACCGGAAATAATGGCCGGTAATGATCTTATAGCATCAGCACAAACCGGCACAGGAAAAACAGCTGCTTTTTTATTACCTGTTCTTAATAAATTTGCAGGTGCGGATAACAGGGGAATTAATACGCTGATCCTTGTTCCCACGCGTGAGCTTGCAATACAGATAGATCAGCAGATTCAGGGCCTGGCATATTTTACACCCGTGGTTTCAATGGCAGTTTATGGCGGAGGGACTGGCGGCAGTTGGGAGCAGGAGAAAAATGTTTTACGTCACGGGGCTGATATAGTAGTGGCAACTCCCGGAAAGCTGATCTCCCATCTTAAGATGGGTTATGTGAATTTCAGCAGGCTGCGGCATCTTATTCTTGATGAAGCTGACAGGATGCTTGACATTGGGTTTTATGACGATATTATGAACATTATCTCATATGTACCTGAGAAAAGGCAAACTTTGCTTTTTAGTGCAACCATACCCCCGAAGATAAATGAGCTTGCCGCCAGGATACTCGTTAATCCCGTTGAAATAAGAACATCAATTTCAAAACCGGCTGAGGGTGTTCTGCAGGCTGCCTATATGGCATATGATCACCAGAAGGTAGATCTGATAAAAAGCCTGATTGCCGATAAACCTGAATACAACAGTATTTTGATCTTTGCATCCACAAAAAAGAAAGTTAGTGAAATAGCCAGGACATTAAAAAGTGTGGATAAGAATGTAGAAGGCATATCGTCTGATCTTGAGCAACATGAACGAAATGAAGTTTTGCTTCGGTTTAAGTCAAACCAAACGAGGATACTGGTGGCGACCGATGTGATGAGCCGGGGAATAGATATAAAAAACATTAATCTTATTATAAATTTCGATGTGCCCGGTGATGCCGAGGATTATGTGCATCGCGTGGGACGTACCGCGCGTGCAGATAAAACCGGTGTCGCACTTACACTGATCAATGAGGATGATGTTTTCCGGTTTTCAAGAATAGAAAAGCTTATCGAACAGGAGGTATTAAAGATCCCTTTACCGGGTGAACTGGGGGATGGTCCGTTTTATCATCCGCGATCAAAAAGAAAAGTGCCGGGTTACCGGAAAGGAAAAAAGAAAAACAAAGGCTCATACAGGAAAAGAAAAACAAAGTAATAATAAATATGCATCAGGATGGTGGACTGAAAATTCACCTGTTCAGGGTTGCGCATAAAAAACTGATTTCCGGCCTGCTCTCCTGTGACTAAACAACGGGCAGGAAACCAGTTGTCCCGTCCCGGGCTGATTCTTAGTCGAAAAGGCGGAGCATTAGTACATCATGTCCGGGAATTGTTGTTTTTAAGGGTTTGTTCGTTGTGCCGATATTTTTTTTCAGCCAGAGGTCGCGTATGGTATAACTGGTTTTTTCAAATGATGCCTTTCTCCCTGAGAGTTTATCAATAACGTTTTTTGCCTGCCAGTTAAATTCCACCTGCTGTGTTTGCCTGCTTCTGTTCAGGAAGCAAACAGCCCAGTCACCGTCCTGCAGGGGTTTAAACCATATTTCCATACTGTCTGCGGATTCGTATTTGAATCCCTGGATGCCCAAAGGATCCTGATCTATGGCAATAGCCTCATTATTGGTAAGTATCTCAAGTGTTTCTTCCTGCATAGCACGTATATCATTGCCGGCAATGAGAGGAGCAGCCAGCATGCACCACATGGAAAAGTGTGCCCTGTCTTCATTCACGCTCATTCCGTTTCCCACCTCCATCATGTCGGGATCGTTCCAATGATCGGGGCCGGCATATTGCCTTAATCCTTCCTGCATATCCAGGATCTGTTCTACTCCCCATTGTTTCCAGGTTCCGTGGTCGATAACACAATCAAAACAATGATAAATATCGCCTGTTGTACGCCATAAATGGCCAATTTCAGCCCCCCATTCCCATGGTTTGTTATTTCCCCATTCGCATATGCTCAATACCATAGGGCGGCCGGCTTCATAAAGAGCATCGCGAATGGTCAGATAAGCACCTTCGGCGTTAAGTGCTTCTGTATTACACCAATCGTATTTCAGATAATCCACTCCCCAACCCGCATACGTTAGGGCATCCTGGTATTCCCGGCCGCGGCTTCCCGGTTTACCGGCACATGTTTCCCATCCGGCATCGGAGTATATACCGAACTTCAGGCCTTTGGAATGGATATAATCGCTGAGTGCTTTCATTCCCGTCGGAAAATGTTCCGGGTGAGGATGGATAAATCCCAGGCTGTCCCGGCTTCCATGCCAGCAATCGTCAATATTAATGTAGATATAACCGGCATCTTTCATGCCGTTGGTTGCCATTGCATCCGCTGTTTCGCGGATCAGTTCCTCGTTTACATTACACCCGAATTTGTTCCAGCTGTTCCAGCCCATGGGAGGAGTCAGTGCCAGTGAATCAAATTTTTGTGCATTAACAAATGATGAGGTGATTGTGAAAAGCAGCAAAAAAAATAAATATCTCATTGGATTAAGGTTTTGATTATCTCAGTAAATATAGTTGTCTTTGCACATATTGCCAAACCTCTTTAGTGCCCGAAGCTTATGAGCTGAAAATTTATTATTCAATGATCAGCTTTGATTACCATATATCTTTCCGGTGGGGGATTGCTGTCCGGAAGCACGGACGATGCATCAGCGGGTGGGTTACCGGGTAAGGTATCCCAGAAGATATATAGGATTGCCAATAATAACAAGCAAAACGTATTATGGGTTTTACAAGATAATGATCAATAATGCAACCGCTCCCGCGATCATTAAATAAATAAGTATCTCCAACAATAAAAGCAGCCGTCCTCTTGAATATTTTAATCTCACGATAAAGACTTAAAATGGAATTTGTGAAAAATATAATTAAGATTTACCGATTGAATTGAGGGTGGTATAATTTTAGTATATCGGGTTGGAAATGTTATCTGTTATATCTGAAATGTAAAAATGCAGGGGGGTGAAATGTTATTGATGCGTAAAGGCAGTCGTCTTCAGTGATAATAAGCTGGATCATGCAGGGTTTTATAATGCAGGTTAAGTTTCATTTAATTAGTGCCTGTCCATAATGTCCGATATCCGCGTTGCTGCTCAACCGAAAGACAATATAGGTTGTGAAACAATTTTAAATCCTCGAATACCTTAGTATACTGCGGTTTAAAATCTTCATACGCCCTGATCCCGAACATTCTGAACAAACACTATGAGTTTATTGACAAACTCTAATTATATTTGTAATACATTTGTATGCACGTTAAATCTAATATGAGTTTTTCAGGCTAATGAGTAAGATTAAATTAAACGTATTGGGAATATCTTACAGTCAGACACAAACGGGCGCATATGCACTTGTACTTGGAGAAGAGGAAGGAGAAAGGCGAATTCCTATTATAATAGGAGGATTGGAAGCCCAGGCAATTGCTATTCAGCTTGAAGGGCTGAAACCTCCAAGGCCGCTTACTCATGATTTATTTCATAATTTTGCCAGGACATTCGGGATCAAGCTGATAGAGGTTGTTATTTACAAGCTTGAAGAGGGTGTTTTTCATTCCAAGCTTTTATGTGACAATGGTAAGAAGCAGGTTGAAATAGATACGCGGACATCAGATGCTATAGCCCTGGCATTGCGTTTTAGTTGTCCGATATATACTACTGAAGATATTATTGAAAAATCGGGCATTATACTTGATTTTGATAAAGAAGCTAAACAACCAGGAACCGAAGAACCCGAGGACTTTACCAAAAGCAGTTCTTCCAAAGAGGAGCCGCAACTGAAAGATCTGTCTGACATGACGCTTCCCGGGCTGAAAGGTTTACTTGAAAAAGCAGTAAAAGAGGAGAACTACGAGCGCGCATCAAAAATAAGGGATGAAATTAACCGCAGGAAAAGAAAATAATTCCCGTATGGATTCCACGTATCTTCATCATCTTAATTTGCATAATACATCCACATTTTATCTTAATTTAACATACGGCAATGTATTGATAGTGCAACCCGTAAAGTTTATCGCGGATTAATCAAAGAATTTTTTCACCAATGATTAAAAAAGCTAATATATGAATTTTTTGCGGGGACTAACGGGGATTGTATTTCTCATCGGTCTTAGTTTTTTACTAAGTAAAAACAAAAAACATATTTCCTGGCGGATTGTTTTGACAGGCCTGGCTCTGCAGTTTCTTCTCGGTGTAAGTATTTTGTATATTCCCCTGATTGAAGGAATATTTGAATTTGCCGGGAAGATTTTTATAGGAGTGCTCAACTCAACAAAGGCCGGTTCAATATTTTTATTTGGTGACCTTGCCGACTCGGAGAAATTCGGATCTATATTTGCTTTCCAGATTCTTCCTACCATATTGTTTTTTTCAGCTTTAATGAGCATCTTATTTTATCTGGGTGTTATACAGCGCATTGTGTATGTTCTTGCATGGTTATTAAAGCGGGTGATGATACTTTCGGGTGCTGAAAGTCTGGCCGTAACGGCAAATATTTTTCTCGGTCAAATGGAGGCACCGTTGATGGTCAAACCGTATTTGTCAAAAATGACCAATTCGGAGCTGTTTACAGTAATGACAAGCGGAATGGCAACAATAGCCGGCGGAGTAATGGCTGCATATATTGGTATGCTTGGAGGTGCTGACCCGGAACAGCGATTATTGTTTGCCAAGCATTTAATCACCGCATCGGTGATGGCTGCCCCGGGTTCGCTGGTAATAGCCAAAATTATCATTCCCCAGGATAAAGACATAAGTAAAGAGCTGATAGTTCCCAAAAAAAGTGCCGGTAAAAATATTCTTGATGCCATATCAAAAGGTACGGCTGAAGGTATGAAACTTGCACTTTATGTGGGTGCTATGCTTATAGTCTTTTTTGCACTTATTGCATTTGTAAATACCATACTGAATAAACTGGGAAGCTGGGTTTCCCTTAATGAAATTATTGCCGGAATATCAGATGGGCAATACACCGAATTGTCGCTGGAGTTTATCATGGGATATGCTTTTGCTCCTGTAATGTGGCTGATTGGCGTCGCGTCAGAGGATATTACAATGTTAGGAAGCCTGCTGGGAGAAAAAATCATTCTTACTGAATTTGTAAGTTATGGCAATTTATCCGGATTGATATCATCAGGTGAATTGACGGCGGATAAGTCCATTATTATGGCAACATATATGCTTTGTGGATTTGCCAATATTGCATCTGTCGGGATATTGATCGGAGGAATAGGTTCCCTGGCTCCAAATAAAAAGGTAACACTTTCAGAATTCGGGTTTTATGCACTATTTGGAGGTACTGCAGCATCCCTGCTTTCTGCCACTATTATCGGGATAATTATATGATTGGCATTTTTAAATACATTCTGTATCCGGAAATAAATTTTTCACAGAAGTTAATATATAGTGTTTGTCAATAAACTCGTAGTGTTTGTTCAGAATGTTCGAGATCAAGGTGCGCGAACCGAACGAAGTGAGCTCTTGAACACCTTTAAAAATAATTAACGTTGTGAAAAAAATTTTAAACCGCGGTATACTATAAGGTATTCGAGGATTTAAAATTTTAGCAGCAACGCGGGTATCGGACATTATGGACAGACACTATATAAAACCTGTTCAAGCATAAACAAAATAGCTAAAAATTTAATAAACTTGTAGTATAGTTGATAATACCTGAATAAATAATACAGGATAGTTACCCGGTTGAATTAAATCATTATCAAATTGACTAAAAAAGATCCGGAACCGGAAAAAATCACCAGTGAAATTGATAGTGGGAACTATCAAATATTATTTCAGAATGCTCCACTGGGAATTTTTAAGGCCAGCCTTGGCGGAAGGTACCTTGAAGTAAACCGTGCTATGGCAGAAATGCTGGGTTATGATGGCCCGGAGGATCTTTTAATGAGTGTGACAAACATTGCGGAGCAGATATATGAAAATCCCAAAATCAGAAGTTCTGTCGTACGAAGGCTGGCTAAAGGTAAATCTGTTATTAAGGCAGAAACTAATTTTCAAACGAGATCGGGTTTAATTTTTCCTGTTGCCCTTACATTGAGTCGTATTCGTGATGAAAGAAGCGGGCAGCAGTTTATACTCGGCATGGTCGAGAATATTTCCGAAAAGAAAGGACAACATGACAGGTTAATTTGGGAACGTGATTATTTAAGGCTGTTGATCGATCATTTGCCCGATTATATTTATATGAAGGACAGGGATGGACAACTAACAATTGTAAATGAAGCTTTTGCTGATTTGGTTAATGTTTTAAACCCGACAGAATTAGAAGGACAGCCGGATATTAAGGAATTTACCAATGAGCTGGTTGTAAATATGGTCAGGGATGATGATGAAGTGTTGAAAAGTGGCAGGGCTGTTATCAACGCGGAACGGTCGGGATATGATGATTATCATCAAAGTATGCTATATACCCTTTACTCGAAGATCCCGATGAAAGATAGTAAAGGCAAGGTTTTGGGGTTAATAGGTATCGGAAGGAACATTACTGAGATCAAGCTGGCTGAACAAAGAATTATTGAAAGTCAGGCTAACCTGACCGCTGTGATCGAAAGTGCTCCTAATTCTATATGGGCGATTAACCGGAATTATCAGCTTACTACCTTTAATACCCACTTTAAACAGAATATAAAGCGGTTTTATAATAAGCCAATAACAGCCGGAGATGACATCCGTAATATTTTCCCACCTAAAGAGCGTAAAAATTGGAAAACAGCTTTTAAAAATGCCTTTAACGGAAAGCGATGGTTTACAGAGGATGTTCTTTACAGGGAAGGGAGTCACTATTTTTTTGAAAATTCTTTTAACCCCATCCTCACCGGTAATGGTAATGTTACGGGTGTTACTGTTTATTCAAATGATATTACTGAAAGAAGAATTGCAGAGGAGGCTATAAAGGAGAGTGAACAGCGATTCCGGCAACTTGCAGAAAATTCGAATGATGTTTTTATTATCACCAACGACCGCAATATCCTGTATGCTAATCCTGCATTTGAGATAGTATTTGGTAAAAATGTGGAATCAGTATTAAAAAATAATAAGATCATTGAAGAAAGCATTCATCCTGATGACCGCGAAAGTTATTCTTCATTATTTGCTATAAACCAGTTAAGAAAAAGCAAAGGTAAGGGGCAACATTTCAGGATAATACGTTCCGACGGAAAGATCAGACGACTGTGGGTAAGGACATACCCGATAATGGATGATTCAGGTAAGATTTATCAGCAGGTCTTATTGATTAGTGATATAACCGAACAAACGGAACTCGAAACAACGATACTCGATACGAAGAATCAACAACAGGCCATACTTGATAATATTCCTTACTTGGCATGGTTAAAAGATAAAGAGGGGCGTTATATTTCGGTAAATGAACCTTTTGCCGCCTATTATAATATGGAAGTAAATGAACTGATCGGGAAGACAGATTATGATATTTGTTCTCCGGAATATGCTGAAAAATACATCAAAAATGACGAAGAAGTAAAAAAAACCGGGAAACGCCAGTTGGTTGAAGAAGTAAAATCGACACCCGAAGGTCCGCGATGGTCGGAAACATTTAAAACGCCCATTTTAGATCAAAACGGTAATATTATTGGCATTACCGGTATTGCCCGGGATATTACCGATCGTAAGAAAATGGAAGAGGTGATATTGAAAAACGAGGAGCATATCCGGTCACTGATACAGAATTCTTCTGATGCCATATCTATTTTAAACGGGAACGGAGTGATCACTTTTGAAAGTTCGGCAAAGAACAAAATCTCTGATTTTACGATGGAAGAGCTTATCGGCAAGCCGGTATTTGATATAATACATCCGGATGACAAGCTGAATTTCAGGGATTTTTTTAATGAACTGGTAAAAAAACCGGGTCTGCAGATAAAGAAGGAATACCGTAGTTTGCATAAAAATAAACGATGGATCTATGTAGAAAGTATATTTTCGAATCAGGTGAAGAATCCGTCTATTAAGGGTATAGTTGTTAACTCACGCGATGTATCCGACCGGAAAATGGGGGAGTTAAAAGAACGCGTTTATCATGACAACCTTATTTTTCTTAGTAATAGTGCCCTTGATCTTCTGGGTTTATCGGAAAGGAATGATATTTACCATTATATTACGGAAAAGCTTTATCATTTCCTTGAGAATGCAATTATTTTAGTCAGTTCGTATGATGAAAACAATAATCGTTTTAAAATAGAGAACATTGCCGGTATTGGTGAGTACCGTGACAAGATATTTGATATTATCGGCCGTGACCCTGCAGGGATTATTTTCCCGGGAGATGAAGAATTTTCCAGTATTGAAAATGCCGGCAATGTAGTAATAGTGAAGGATGAAGACATCATGTTGAACGGTACAGGTCTGAGTCATGCAATGTATACAAGGCTGAAGGAATTATTGAATGTTCATAAAGTTTATAATATATCCCTTGTCAGGCATAATAAATTGCTTGGTAACATCACAATTCTCACACTGAACAAAAGCATCATCAAATTCAAGCATATCATTGAAACATTTGTTCACCAGGTATCGGTTTCATTGCATCGCAGTCAGCTTGAATATGAACTTAAAACATCCAAAGAAAAGGCCGAGGAATCGGATAAGCTCAAAACTGCTTTTCTGGCAAATATGAGTCATGAGATTCGCACTCCAATGAATGGTATACTGGGATTTGCCGAAATGCTGAATGATGATTCGATCAGCTCTGAAAATAAAAAGAAGTATCTTGATGTGATAAATAGCAACGGTAAAATGCTGATCAGCCTGATTGACGACATTATTGATTTCGCGAAGATCGAAGCCGGCCAGATAAAAATACTAAAGCAGGATTTTTCATTAAACAAGCTCTTGTTGCAGGTACACAATTCATTTTTATCCGAAACATTTAAGAAAGAAAAATCACGTGTTAAATTACGGATAAGGAAGCAATTCAGCGATGATAACTGTTATATTCGATCCGATCCTAACAGGTTACGGCAGATCCTTACCAACCTTGTAGGCAATGCTTTTAAATTCACCAGGGAAGGGTATATTGAGATTGGTTATGAATTGCGAAAAGATAATTACCTGGAATTCTTTGTTAAAGATACAGGTATCGGTATTGAGGAAGAAAAAGTTAATTTGATTTTTGAAAGGTTTATCCAGGCTGATAGCTCGCGAACACGCAAATACGGGGGTTCAGGGCTGGGACTTGCCATATCAAAAGGATTTGCTGAATTGCTGGGAGGTGATATGTGGCTGGAATCGGAGTATGGGAAAGGATCGGTCTTTTATTTTTCAATACCATATGTTCCGGTTAAAAAGATAGAATCGTCCGAAGGCAGGCATAAGAAAACAAAAGAACAATATGAGTGGGCGGGCCGTACTTTTTTGATTGCCGAAGATGATAAATTCAGTTATAAGTTCCTTGAAGGTTTTTTAAAGCAAACAAAGGCCGATGTAATTCAGGCTGAGGACGGGATACAGGCAATCGAGATATGTAAAAAGAACAAAAATATCGATCTCATTCTGATGGATATCCAGATGCCTGAACTTAACGGACTGGAGGCTACAATCCAAATTAAGGAGTTTAATAAGAGTATTCCTGTTATTGCACAAACAGCAAATGCAATCCCCGAGGAAAGAGAAAAATGCTATGAAGCTGGTTGTGATGATTTTATTACAAAACCTGTTAATATTTCAGAGCTTTTTGCCATGATTGACAAATGGCTCGGCTCTAAAAATAAGTAGGTGTTTTGCATTCATTATTAATGTTCCCGGTTTATTGCATTTCTGTTATTATTGCATTTTTATATGCAATAATTATTTTGTCATTTGCTGCCGGCTGGATAAAAAGGAAACGATCACGATGTTCAATTTTTTCCGGTTATACTGTTGTTTCAGTTATTGTTGCTGTTCGTAATGAAGAAAACACTATAAGGCAGTTACTCTCAGATCTTATGCAGCAACAGTATCCTGAGGGTATGTTAGAGATAATTATTGTAAATGATCATTCTGTAGATAGAACTGTTGCCATTTCAGCATCACAGGTTTCTTCCGGCAGGATAATTAAATGGTACAATCTTCCGCCTGATAAACATGGAAAGAAAGAGGCGCTTGATTATGGGATTAACAGGGCAGCCGGAGAATTAATTATAACTACAGATGCTGATTGCAGGATAAAGCCCGGCTGGGTGGAGGCAATAACTTCATGTTATATTGGAAATAATAAGCCTGATATGATGGTTGGAATGGTAGACATTATGTCCGCGGGGGGATTGGCCGGGATATTTCAGGAAATTGACGTGGTTAGTCTGGCTGCTGTTTCGGGCGGATCGGCTGCAATTGGCCGGCCGGTCCTTTGTAATGGTGCAAACCTGGCTTTTAAAAAGGAAGTGTATAATCAGTTACACAATCCCTTTAATAGCATGATAGTATCCGGTGACGATGTTTTTTTGTTACAGCAATTCAAAAAGTGCAGGAAGAGAATTGCCGGGATATTTCATTTGGAAAGCCTGGTTGTTACCAGGCCGGCTGCGTCAGTTTCAGATTTTGCAAACCAGCGGATCAGATGGGCCTCCAAAGCACGGTTTTACAGTGACCGCGGTATAATACTGACCGGTTTGGTTGTGATGCTCTATAACTTCTTGCTGATCTTTTCATTTGTTCTTTTGCTGACAAATAAAAGCGCCAGTCTATTTGTGCTTTTGTTCGGATTTAAGGTAGTAGTTGATTACATATTTTTATTACCTGTATTCAGCTTTTTCGGAAAACTCAGGCTGACGCCTTTTTGTATGCTTTTTCAGATTATATATCCCCTGTATGCTGTATTTTTTTCATTATTCGGAAGCGTAATGTCGTATACATGGAAGGGAAGAACGATAGAACAAAAAAATCCGGCACATAAATGCCGGATTTCCTGAACCTTGAAACGTTTAAGTAGTGTCCGTCAATAAAGTTAGCAAAATGTCTTACTGGTCATGTGTCTGTTCAGAAGGTTCCATTTGCAAGGCTCGCGTAGTCCGAAAACGCGGAGTTTACATGTCGTGAATGAGCAATTTTCGGACAAGCATAACGCGGCAAATGGGACTTTATGGACAGACACTAATTATTATTCCGAAACAATAAATTCTTTTGTTGTATGCTTACCTGCAAGGCTGGCTTTCATCAGATAAGACCCGTTTCTTAATCCGAGATGTTGAATATCGAACTTTTGATCATAGCTTCCGGGTTGATAATCCTCGTTTATCAGTGTGCATAATTTTTTACCTGAAATATCATACAGATCTATCAGGACCTTTCCCGGATTGTTAAGTTGAAAATTTATGTTTAAATCATCATTTACCGGATTGGGGTAAAAGTCCAGCAAGTTGGATGCAGATAATGCAGCATCCTGAATCGCGGATGAAGAAACCTTGTTATTATATGCCGCCTGTCGGGCCGTTGAGGTGTTTTTTCCCGATGTTGTATTTATTGTTGTAAAAACAAGCAAAGGATAGCGGTTGGTAGAGTTGTACCAGCGGAAAGTAGTAATTATAACATGTTGGATTGAATTTTCAAATATCCGGTCATAGGTTTTTACCGTTTTCACACGCAGGGTGTTTTTAATGCTAACATCGCCAGGCAACAGTAAAGTACCATAAGCATCGGCTTCAACCGTATAATTACCATCAACAATACCTTCAATGTATTTTGACTGATAGGTACCTTCAAAATGTCCGCTGAAGGCATCACCCATTGTGAAAGGAAATTTCATTTTTACAAAGGGTCTGGTATATTTGATAATGACACTGTTATCATTGGTTGTCAAGCCGGTTTGTTCAATACTGTTTTCCGTGATATTAAAATAAA
This sequence comes from uncultured Bacteroidales bacterium, assembly GCA_964492185.1. Taxonomy (GTDB): domain Bacteria; phylum Bacteroidota; class Bacteroidia; order Bacteroidales; family UBA10428; genus JAFGSZ01. The sequence goes on from CAZBJH010000015.1 coordinate 25,619, forward strand.
AGCGATTATTGAACTCGATAAGCTCTGTGTTTGAATTCCGGAATTCCGCATTGTTTTCCGAGGTGGCCACCTGATGTACAAAACCGGTAAAATCCTTGTTTTCGGCAAGGTCTGAAAAATCCCATATCAAATTAGTGCCGGCAGGCCCCGGTTCTGCATAGTTGCAGATTTTCATCCGGTTAAAATCATCCGCTTTTATAGCGTGGGTTTCATGTTGTAATGTCACCTGTGCATTCAAGACAGTTATGAATGCAAAAACCAGGTAAAACGCAAAAAATTTTGTCATTCGTTTCATATCAGATTATTTTTATATATTCGAGAGAACTATTCTCTAATTTGTATGATCAGTTAAACATTCTGCCAACTTTATAGATAGACCCTAATTAGAGTTTGTATATAAAGTCATAGTGTTTGTTCAGAATGTTCGAGATCAAGGCGCGTGAACATTTTAAACCGCGGTATACTAAAGTATTTGAGGATTTAAAAAGTTTTCACAACGTTAATTATTTTTAAAGGTGTTCAAGAGCTCACTTCGTTCGGTTGAGCAGCAACTCGGATATCGGACATTCTGAACAAACACTAATTACCCATTTCAGACATAAATTTTATTCTCATAAGTCTGATATCCTCTTCTGTATATTCATCTTCTCCGAGTTCATCAAGTGCGGCTTCAACAGATTCTGTTTCTGCATCTTCACGAAAATAATCATATACTTCATCCTGATGATCCTGGTCCATTACTTCATTAATATAATAGTCAATGTTCAATTTCGTGCCTGAATTCACGATAGCTTCTATCTCATCCAGCAATTCCGTCATTTGCAGGTTTTTTGCATTTGCTATATCATCCAGACCGATTTTTCTGTCAATACTCTGAATAATATACACTTTTAGACCTGATTTATTAACTACCGATTTAACCACCATATCCTGTGGGCGAATGATCTCTTTTTCATCAACATATTGTTTGATCAGGCTGACGAATTCTTTTCCGTATCGTTTTGCTTTTCCGGTACCAACACCTGAAATATTTTGTAATTCTTCAATTGTAACCGGGTATTGTATGGCCATATCCTCTAATGAAGGATCCTGAAATACCACAAATGGCGGAAGTTTTTTTTCTTTGGATATTTTTTTTCTTAAATTTTTCAGGATACTGAACAATTCATCATCAGCAGTTCCTGTTTTAGCAACTCCTGATGCAAATACTTCTTCATCATCGTCTGCAGAATAATCATGATTCTCCGACAGCATAAACGAATAAGGATTTTCAATGAATTTTCTGCCTTTTTCAGCAAGTTTCAGGATGCCATAATTTTCAATATCTTTCCGGATAAACCTGGCAATAAGTGCCTGCCGGATAACGGCTTCCCAAAATTTGGTATCTTTATCCCTGCCAGCCCCGAAGAGTTCCAGTTCATGATGGCGATATGACTTTATGGATGATGTTTTCACCCCGGACAGGATATTTGAAATATGGTCTGCTTTAAATTTTTCCTTAACTGATTGCAATGTTTTCAATGCAAGAACCACATATTCCTGCCCTTCGAATTGCTTTTTGGGGTGCAGGCAGTTATCACAGTTATTACAATTTTCTGCCATTTCTTCACCGAAATAATTCAGCAATTGTTTTGTTCTGCAAACCGAGGATTCTGCATATGATACTGTTTCAAGCAGTAATTGTTTACCTATTTCCTGTTCTGCAACAGGTTTGCCCTGCATGAACTTTTCCAGTTTCTGGATATCTTTATAACTGTAAAAAGCTATACATCTGCCTTCGCCTCCGTCCCGGCCTGCTCTTCCTGTTTCCTGGTAATAACCCTCAAGGCTTTTTGGGATATCATGATGGATAACAAACCGAACATCAGGTTTATCAATACCCATTCCGAACGCGATTGTCGCAACTATAACATCCACTTCTTCCATTAAGAAATCATCCTGGTTCTTTGTTCTTGTTGCCGCATCCATTCCTGCATGATAAGGGAGTGCTTTGATCCCGTTTATTATAAGAGTTTCGGCCAGTTCTTCAACTTTTTTCCTGCTAAGGCAATAAATAATGCCTGATTTCCCGGGATTGTTTTTAATATATTTAATTATTTCTTTCTTCGGGGATTTTTTTGGCCTTACTTCATAGTATAAGTTATGTCTGCGAAAAGAAGATTTGAATACATTGGCATTCAGCATTTCCAGGTTTTTCTGTATGTCGTGCTGAACCTTTGGTGTGGCCGTGGCAGTGAGAGCAATTAGCGGAGCCCGGCCAATCCTGTTGATTATCGGACGAATGCGTCTGTATTCAGGACGAAAATCATGTCCCCATTCAGAAATACAATGGGCTTCATCAATCGCGTAAAAAGATATTTTTATTTTTTTAAGGAAAATGATATTCTCTTCTTTTGTCAGCGATTCCGGGGCTACATATAAGAGTCGCGTTTTTCCCTCACCTACATCGGACCTTACTTTTGCTATCGCTGATTTACTTAATGATGAGTTCAGGAAGTGGGCAATACCATCTTCTTCGCTAAAACTACGCATTGCATCAACCTGATTTTTCATAAGTGCAATAAGAGGAGATATTATGATAGCCGTACCTTCCATAATAAGTGAAGGTAACTGATAGCATAATGATTTACCTCCTCCCGTAGGCATTAAAACAAAAGTATCTCGTCCGCCAATTACATTATTAATAATTAATTCCTGATTACCTTTAAAAGAAGTAAATCCAAAATGTTTCCTTAATACTTTTTTCAAAGGAAAAACTGTTCCAACATTCATTTCCTCCGCGATTATATCATTGTAAATTTTTGTGAATTAAGACAGGTTAACCGTTCACAGGGATAGTAATAGATGTCTTTAGAGTAATAAAGTTATACGCAAGTAATGATATTTTGTTTTAATTACTAATTTATAAAAAATTCATAACAAAACGATCATAAAAAAATAAAAGAATATTCAATACATTTGTATTCCATTTTTGACAATATAATTTGTTATACATGTATTTTTAGAGCAGGAAATAAAACACGGACTTTCTTTTTGCAATAAAGTGGTGGTTTTTGCCTGTTAATCGCCGGATTATTAGATGAGTAACAAAACAAAAGGAGAGATGTCCTTTCTGGAACATCTCGAAGAACTTCGCTGGCATATTATACGATCAGTAATTGCTGTAATTGTTGTTGCCGGTGTAGCATTTGTATTTAAGGAAATTGTTTTTGACAGGATAATTATTGCTCCCAAAACACCCGGCTTCTGGACTAACCGGATGCTTTGCAGCCTGGGTAAGATGGTGCATATCGAAAAGTTGTGTATTAATTCTGTTTCTTTCGAATTGAAAAGTATATATATGGCCAGCCAGTTTTTGGCCCATTTGAAGATCTCAATTATAGCGGGTGTTGTTGTGGCTTTTCCCTATATATTTTTTGAATTCTGGATGTTTATCAATCCCGCCCTTTATGAAAACGAACGTAAATATACACGGGGTGCTGTCTTTTTTACCACATTGTTATTTATTCTCGGTGTATTATTCGGGTATTATTTAATCACTCCGCTCTCGGTGCACTTTCTGGGGTCATACCGGGTAAGCCCCCAGGTAGATAATGAAATAACACTGATGTCATATATTTCCACGGTTGCTTCCGTTACACTTGCATCCGGTATTGTATTTGAATTACCGGTAATGGTATTTTTTCTAAGTAAGATGGGAATTATTACACCTTCATTCCTGAAAAGATACAGAAAACATGCCCTGATAATTATTCTTGCACTATCGGCACTTATAACACCTCCCGATGTGTTCAGCCAGATATTGGTGTCTTTCCCATTGATTTTTTTATACGAAATTGGTATATCAATATCACGAAGAATAGAGCGGGAACAGCAAAAGCAGATGGCGGGTTAACAGGGTTTTGAGCTTATGTGGAGGATGTGTGTTTTATTTCTTATTTTTGATACGGAAAGGGGAACGGTAATCGGTAATTGGAAAACTTTAAACAGTGAACAGTGAACAGTGAACAGTGAACAGTGAACAGTGAACAGTAAACAGTAAACAGTGAACAGTGAACAGTGAACAGTGAACAGTGAACAGTGAATAGTAAACAGTGAACAGTGAACAGTGAATAGTGAACAGTGAATAGTAAACAGTGGAATTTAAATGAAATTACGGACAGAAAATCTGATAAAGAAATATCGTTCAAGGACGGTCGTTAAAAACGTTTCTATTGAGGTTGAACAGGGTGAGATAGTTGGTCTGCTGGGGCCCAACGGAGCCGGCAAAACCACTTCCTTTTATATGATAGTGGGGTTGATCGCACCAAATGAAGGAAGGATTTTTCTGGATGAAGTTGATATAACCGGGGAACCGGTATATAAAAGGGCAAAAAAAGGGATTGGATATCTTGCACAGGAAGCTTCCGTATTTCGGAAATTATCCGTGGAAGATAACCTTTACGCGGTGCTGGAAATGTCGAATCTTTCAAAAGAAGAACAACGTGAAAGGACAGAATCACTGATCCGGGAATTTGGCCTGGAGAAGATAAGGAAAAGCTATGGCATACAGCTTTCAGGTGGTGAACGCCGCAGGACTGAGATAGCAAGGGCCCTGGCTATTGACCCGAAATTTATGCTGCTTGATGAACCCTTCGCGGGTGTAGACCCTATAGCCGTGGAAGATATTCAGGAGATTGTTGCCCGGTTGAAAGAAAAAAATATAGGTATCCTGATCACGGATCATAATGTGCATGAAACATTATCCATAACTGACAGGGCTTATCTGCTTTTTGAAGGTGAAATTATGAAGTCGGGGACTGCCAGTGAACTTGCCGGGGATGAACAAGTACGGCGTGTTTACCTGGGCCAGAATTTTGAGTTAAGGTAATTATCCTGAATTTATTGGCAGCAATGCAGATATCGGACATTATGGACAGTTACTATTTTGTGTCCGTCTATAAAGTTGGTAAAATGTCTAAACGGTCATGTGTCTGTTCAGAAAGTTCAATTTGCAAGGCTCGCGCGGTCCGAAAACGCGGAGTTTACCAATCGTAAATGAGCAATTTTCGGACAAGCTTAACGCGGCAAATGGGACTTTATGGGCAGACACTATTTCCATATTTTTCAGCTGGCCATGAGTGATATGATGTGTTGAAAAACCAGATGTATTAATAATACAGGTTAAGATTGTTGTATGGTTTATTATCCGGATCGTTTCTATTAAAATTCGAACCTGCCGACATATCAACATTTCTTAAAAAGTGTTTCTTCGCGGCATACCAGGGGTTATTCGGATAAGGCCCAAAAAACTTGGGCATGGCCGGGTTATTTAATATAAATATTTTATCTTTGCAGCTCGAAAAATGAGCGGATGTGGCGAAATTGGTAGACGCGCCAGACTTAGGATCTGGTGCCTTCGGGCATGGGGGTTCGAGTCCCTTCATCCGCACATAATAAACCGCTTCACTCCTATATTTATAATGCCGGACTGTCGCGGTTTTTTAATAATTTAAAGGAAATTAAAAGGAAAAGAAAATATATGAATATTACCAGGGATAATATTGACGAGTTAAACTCTGTATTACGCCTCAAGCTTCAGAAAGAGGATTATGAAGATAAGGTAAATAATGTGTTGAAGGATTACAGGAAGAAAGCCCGGATTGACGGATTTCGTCCGGGGAAAGTACCTTTTGGTCTGATAAGTAAGATGTACAGGAAACCAGTTATGGTTGAAGAGATCCATAAACTTATCTCATCTGCTTTATCTGATTACCTGGTAAAAGAAAACCTGAATATTCTGGGTGATCCTCTGCCTCATGAAGAAGAAAGGCCTGAAATTGACTGGGACAGGGATACAGATTTTGAATTTGCTTTTGATATCGGGCTGGCTCCTGAATTTGATGTTCAGTTTTCAAAGAAAGACAAAATCCCGAGATACAGGATAAAAATTGATAATAAACTGCGTCAAAAGTATATCGATGGGTATGCATCACGATACGGGTCTTTTAAACCTGCTGAAAAGATTAGTTCTGATGAAATGATCAAGGCTGATATTGTAGAACTGAATGCAGAAGGGAAACCGGCAGAAGAGGGCATACAAGTGGAAGATGCTTCCATTTCAATTGATATGATAAAAGATGAGAAAATAAAAAAATCATTTATCGGTTTACGTGCAGGGGATGTTTTGGCGGTTGATCTCAAAAAGGCTTTGCCAAATGTTCAGGAGCTTTCGGGTTTGCTTAACATTGATAAAGAAAAAGCAGCATCACTTGATAATGAATTTCAGCTTACTATCAAGTCAGTTTCAAAATATGAGAAAGCGGAAGTAAATCAAGAGTTTTGGGATAAACTTTTTGGTAAAGATAACGTAAACTCAAAAGAAGAGTTTATTAAACGGATAGATGAGGAAATTGAATCTGTTACAGGACGCGATAGTGAGTTTAAGTTGAGGAAGGACATAAAAGAAGAGATGGTAAAAAAGTTTAAAAAGGATTTGCCTGCAGAATTTCTGAAACGATGGATCAGGGAAACTAACAAAGAGGGTGTCAAAGAGAAACAGCTGGAAGAGGAATTCCCGCTTTTTGAGGAAGATCTGAAATGGCAGTTGATAAAAGATAAGTTGATGAGGGATAATAATATAGAAGTTACCGAGCAGGAAATCCTTGATTTTGCCAAAGATTTTGCCAGGTTGCAATTTATGCAATACGGACTCGGGAATATGCCGGAAGAAAATATTGAAGCATATGCCCGTGAGATTATGAATAAAGAAGAGGAAAGGCGAAGGCTGTACGAAAGAAAAGCTGAAGATAAAGTGATTTCATTGATCAGGGACCAGGTCAGAATTGATGAAAAAGAAATATCCTCTGAAAAATTTGACAAAATGCTTGAAAAATAGTGAATACATAAATACCTTAGTATTAAAATAGACAATTAATTATGGGATCGCAGGACGATTTTAAGAAATATGCTACAAAGCACCTTGGGATAAATAGTATGACTTTTGATAAATACACATCCGTACAAAGTTCATATATTTCACCCACTATCATTGAAGAGCGGCAACTGAATATTGCCTCGATGGATGTTTTTTCACGATTAATGATGGACAGGATCATTTTTTTGGGGTTGCCTATTGATGATTATGTTGCAAATATAATTCAGGCCCAATTATTGTATCTTGATTCTTCTGATCCGGGGAAGGATATACAGATTTATTTTAACACACCCGGGGGTATGGTGCATGCCGGATTGGGTATATATGACACCATACAGTATATAGGTTGTGATGTTTCTACTATTTGTACCGGAATGGCAGCTTCCATGGGAGCGGTGCTTTTGTGTTCGGGGAAAAAGGGGAAGCGGTCGGCACTTAAGCATTCACGGATAATGATACATCAACCTATGGGCGGAGCCCAAGGCCAGGCCGCGGATATTGAAATAACAGCACGCGAGATATTGAAACTCCGGAATGAATTGTATTCCATAATTGCCGATCATTCAGGTAATCCGGTGGAGAAGGTTGAAAAGGATTCGGACAGGGATTACTGGATGACAGCAAAGGAAGCACTGGATTACGGTATGATTGACGAGGTTCTTGAACGAGAAGTTAAAAAATAGCTCATTATGGATAAATGTTCTTTTTGCGGAAGAGAGAAAAAAGATACCAATTTATTGATTGCAGGGATATCCGGCCATATATGCGACAGTTGCATTGAGCAGGCATATGAGATTGTGCAGGAAGAGCTGAAAAAGAATAATGTATTTGATGTTAATTCTATTAAGCTGCTTAAGCCCAAGGAGATTAAAAAATTTCTTGACCTTTATGTGATAGGTCAGGAGGAAGCAAAGAAATATCTTTCGGTAGCAGTGTACAATCATTATAAAAGATTGATGCAGAGTAGCCGTCACGATGATATGGATGTAGAAATTGAAAAATCGAACATTATTCTGGTAGGAGAGACGGGAACGGGTAAAACACTTCTGGCCCGCACCATAGCTCGTATGTTGCATGTGCCTTTTACCATTGTTGATGCTACAGTACTCACCGAAGCCGGGTATGTCGGTGAAGATATTGAAAGTATACTGACACGCTTGCTCCAGGTAGCTGATTATAATGTTGAAGCAGCAGAAAAAGGAATTGTATTTATTGACGAGATCGATAAAATTGCAAGAAAAAGTGACAACCCTTCAATTACACGCGATGTTTCGGGTGAAGGTGTTCAGCAGGGATTACTTAAGCTGCTTGAGGGATCGGTTATAAATGTGCCTCCCCAGGGAGGAAGAAAACACCCCGACCAGAAAATGATCCCGGTGAACACCAAAAATATTTTATTTATATGCGGCGGAGCATTTGATGGTATAGAAAGAAAGATCAGTCAGCGGCTGAATACAAAAGTTGTGGGATACAATGCACGTAAATCCACAGAAAACGTTGATCAGGAGAATTTATTACAATACATAGCCCCGCAGGATTTGAAGTCTTTCGGGTTGATACCGGAAATTATCGGCAGATTGCCGGTATTAACATATTTGAATCCACTTGAAAGAGATACTTTACGGAAAATCCTCACGGAACCGAAGAATTCAATCATTAACCAGTATATAAAGCTTTTTGACATTGATCATATTAGTCTTTCTTTTGAAGAAGATGTGCTACAGTTTATAGTTGATAAAGCGATTGAATTTAAGCTTGGCGCCAGGGGACTGAGATCGATATGTGAAGCTATCATGATGGATTGCATGTTTGAACTCCCTTCAACTAATACGGATAAAATGGTGATAACCAGGAAGTATGCCGAAGAAAAGATGGAAAGGGTGAATCTTAAACGACTAAAAGTTGCCTGAGGGTATTGTATAATATGAAAATTATAATGTATATTTGTATGCAATAAAAAACAAAAGGATGATACAGTTTTTTAATACAATATGGTGGTGGTGGCTCAAGGTGGAGTTTAATCCGTGAGGTGCCCGTATATTGTATTAAAACAAAATAAAATAAAAGCGGCTTATCGTACTCACGGTAAGCCGCTTTTCTGTTTTAACCTGATCAAACCAATATAAAAAAATATGAAACGAATGAAATTCAGATTTACAACTGTTACTAAGAAAATACTAGCCGATACTATAACACCGGTAAGTATTTACCTGAAAGCAAGGGATCTTTTCCCAAATTCCGTTTTGCTGGAGAGTTCCGATTACCACGGGAATGAAAATAGTTATTCTTTTATTTGTCTTCAACCGGTTGCATGGTTTAAAGTTGAAAATCAAACAATGGTTCAACGATTTCCTGATGATTCTGAAAAAACCGGTAAGATCAATAACCCGGAGGATTTTAAGAAGTATTTTGGTGAATTTATGGATTCATTTGACTTTTCAGCGAATTCACAACATATCTTCTATAATGGCTTGTTTGGTTATGCCGGGTATGATGCAGTGCAGTATTTTGAAAAAATAGAACTTAGTTCACAGGTTAAGGAACAATACAGGATACCTGAACTAATGTACTCTTTCTACAGATATATCATTGCCATCAATCATTATAAAAACGAGCTGACTATAGTTGAGAATCTCAACGACGAACAGGAAGATAATATCACTAAGATCGAGTCTCTGATCTATAATCGTGATGTACCGAATTTTAATTTCGAATCGCTGAACAATGAAGTTTCAAATCTGACAGATAAGGAGTATAAAAGTATGGTGAGTAAAGGGAAAAAACATTGTTTCAGGGGAGACGTCTTTCAAATAGTATTGTCAAGGCAGTTCTCACAACAGTTCAAAGGTGATGAATTCAATGTTTACCGTGCCCTGAGATCAATCAATCCGTCACCCTATCTTTTTTATTTTGATTACGGAAGTTTTAAGATATTTGGTTCCTCACCCGAGGCCCAGTTAAAGGTTGAAAAGGGGAAAGCTTATATAAATCCTATTGCCGGCACATTTAAACGAACGGGGGATGATGAGAAAGACAAACAACTTGCACATGAGCTTTCAACAGATATTAAAGAAAATGCAGAGCATGTGATGCTTGTTGATCTTGCCCGCAATGATCTGAGCCGGCATGCTTCTGATGTTAAGGTAGAAAGCTACCGGGAGATACAATATTATTCACATGTTATTCATATGGTGTCTACCGTATCCGGAAAACTTGAAAAGGGGTCGGATACTATTGATATGATGACAGCGACTTTTCCGGCAGGTACACTGTCGGGTGCGCCTAAATATAAAGCAATGCAGCTGATCGATAAGTACGAGAATCAGAATCGCGGATATTACGGAGGCGCGATAGGCATGATCGGATTTAATGGTAATTTCAACCATGCTATCATGATACGTACATTTTTGAGCATGAATAATTCCCTGTTTTATCAGGCTGGGGCGGGGATAGTTTCTGTTTCTAAAGAAGAAAATGAATTGCAGGAAGTTAATAACAAGCTTGGTGCACTTAAAAAAGCAATTTTAATGGCTAAAGATATATAACTATGACAAAAATTCTGGTAATTGATAATTACGATTCATTTACATATAACCTTGTACACTATATTGAAAAGCTGACAAATACATCTCCTGCTGTGTACAGGAATGATGAGATAACACTTGAAAAGGTGGATGAGTATGACAAGATCCTTTTATCACCGGGGCCTGGTGTCCCTGTTGAAGCAGGTATATGCACAGATCTGGTTAAACAGTATGCAGCCCATAAAAGCATTCTGGGTATATGCCTGGGTCACCAGGCTATTGCCGAAGCTTTCGGGGGAAGCCTGATTAATCTTGACACGGTATATCATGGAATATCAGGCAGGGTAAATATTTTAATGCCGGATGAACAGCTGTTTAAGGACCTTCCCGGGGAACTTGAGGTGGGACATTATCATTCATGGGTTGTTGATCCTGCAACCCTGCCTTCATGTTTGAACGTCACCTGTGAGGATTATGACGGGCTGATCATGGGTATAAGTCACAAAGAATACGATGTTAAAGGCTTACAGTACCATCCCGAATCAGTACTCACCCCATTGGGAATAAAGATCATTGCCAATTGGCTGGGCATTGAGTTACATACTGATATGAAACCTGTTTTTGCAACTTAAAATATTATATCATGAGAAAAATCCTGAATTTTTTATTTGAACACAAAACACTTACCCGTAAGGAAGCTGAAGAAATTCTTATCAACATTGCCAGGGGCAATTACACTGATCCGGAGATTGCCGCTTTTCTTACGGTTTATCTGATGCGCAGTATTACTGTTGATGAGTTGAGCGGTTTTCGTGATGCCATGTTGAATCTTTGTATCAGGGTTGATTTGAACGGTTTTGATACTATCGATTTGTGCGGAACAGGGGGTGATGCCAAAGATACGTTTAACATTTCTACACTAACTACATTCATTGTTGCCGGGGCAGGGGGCAAAGTGGCCAAACATGGCAATTATGCGGTATCATCCGTCTGTGGTTCATCAAATGTGATGGAATCACTTGGCTACAGGTTTTCGAGCGATAATGAAAAACTAAAGCGTGAAATTGAAAGATCTGGGGTATGTTTTATGCACGCCCCGCTGTTTAACCCGGCAATGAAGAATATAGCTCCTGTAAGAAAAAGCCTGCGTGTAAAAACATTTTTTAATATTCTCGGTCCAATGGTAAATCCCTGTTTTCCCGAAAAACAAATGGTGGGGGTCTTCAGCCTTGGTCTTGCCCGGCTTTATAATTATCTGTATCAACAATCGGATAAAAATTTCATTATTGTACATTCTCTGGATGGTTATGACGAAGTATCGCTGACCTCACCTTTTAAATATATATCAAATGCAACCGAATTGCTTCTCAGCAATGAAGACCTCGGGTTATCTTCCGTGAAACCGGAAGAGCTTTTCGGCGGAAGATCGATAGATGAATCAGTCCGTATTTTCACGGATATACTCGAGGGCAGGGGAACGGCTGCACAGAATAATGTTGTTGTTGCCAACGCGGGTATAGGATTGAAATGTTACTTTCCCGATAAAAGTTTAAGCGATTGTATCGGGATGGCACGTGAATCACTGGAGGGAAAGCAGGCGCTTCAGTCATTAAAAACATTAATTGAAATGCAATGACCATACTTGACAAAATAATTGCCAATAAAAGAAAAGAGCTTATAGAACGAAAGTTCTTAGAGCCTGTATGTTTGCTTGAAAAGCTTCCTCATTTTAAGAGGACAGGCTTTTCGTTGAAGGATGAACTGGCAGATCCTGAACGGACGGGTATTATTGCCGAATTTAAGAGAAAGTCGCCTTCAAAAGGAGTGATCAATAAGAATGCCGGGATAAGGGAGGTTGTTGCCGGGTATGAAAAAGCCGGGGCAATCGGGGTTTCGGTGCTTAGTGACATTAAGTACTTTGGTGGCAGTGATGAAGACCTGATAATGGCCAGGGCTTATATTAATATTCCTTTGCTGCGAAAAGATTTTATTATTGACGAATATCAGATCATTGAGGCCAAAGGTCTGGGTGCGGATGTAATTTTACTGATCGCCGCGGCACTTAGTACCAGTGAGATAAAAAAGTTTGCCACCCTGGCTCATTCTTTGGGGTTGGAAACACTGCTGGAAATTCATTCAGAAAAAGAACTGATATGCATAAATGATGATATTGATGTGATTGGTGTAAATAACCGGGATCTCAGGGATTTTACAGTGGACATCGAAGGATCGGTTAAAATGGCAAAAGCCATACCTGAAGATAGGATAAAAATTTCAGAGAGCGGGATTACTGATCCGGCAACTATGTCACGTTTGAGGGAAGCAGGGTATAACGGTTTTTTAATGGGTGAAAGTTTTATGAAGCATGCTGATCCGGTAAAAGCTTTTGCTCAATTTATTGACGAGGTCAGGATAAAAAACAGATATATGATAGAAAATGGGAAAACTTAAGATCAAAGTATGCGGAATGCGCGATGAGAACAATATCAAAAAACTTACAGATATTGGACCTGATTATATAGGATTTATTTTTTATCCTTCATCAAAGAGGTATGTAGAAAAATATGGCCGTCCTTCAGTGATTGATCATATCCCGGACAGGATTCAGAAAGTAGGTGTTTTTGTTAACGAAACGCTGGATCAACTGGTAAAACGGGTTATTGAATATAATCTCGATCTTGTACAGTTGCATGGCAATGAACCTGTTGAATACTGCAATGAATTAAAAGATATGGGGTTTAAATTGATCAAAGCATTTCCTGTTGATGAGAATTTTGATACCGGGCTATTATCGGCGTATACATATAGCTGCGATTATTTCCTGTTTGATACTCGAACATGCTTATATGGCGGAAGTGGTGAAAAGTTCAACTGGAATATACTTAATAAATATGAAACGGATACTCCATTTTTTTTAAGTGGTGGGATTGATCCTGAAGATGTTGAGGAAATCAGGAATATGAACACGGAACATATATACGCGGTAGATATTAACAGCCGGTTTGAAATACAGCCGGGGTTAAAAGATATAAAGAAGATACAAAGATTTATACAAACATTAAACAATGAATAATCTTAAAACAATGCTTCACGAGGTTGACAAAAATGGTTTTTACGGGGAATTTGGAGGAGCCTATATCCCTGAAATGATGGTTCCGAATATCAAGGAGCTTCACGATAATTATCTTCGGATAATCGAAGATCCTTCTTTCAAACAGGAATTCAGGAGCTTATTGCGTGATTATGTCGGACGTCCCAGTCCCTTGTATTATGCTGCCCGCTTATCGGAACATTATAACACGAATATATTTTTGAAAAGAGAAGATTTGAATCATACAGGAGCTCACAAAATTAACAATACCGTTGGCCAGATATTAATGGCACAACGGTTGGATAAAAAAAGGATCATAGCAGAAACCGGTGCCGGGCAGCATGGTGTGGCTACAGCCACAGTATGTGCCCTAAAAGGTGTAAAATGTGTGGTTTATATGGGTGATCTGGATGTAAGGCGGCAGGCTCCCAACGTGGAACGGATGAAAATGCTCGGGGCCGAAGTTGTTCCGGTTCATTGTGGCAATAAAACACTGAAAGATGCAACGAACGAAGCCCTGCGTGATTGGATCAATCATCCTGTAGATACACATTATATTATAGGTTCTATAGTGGGCCCTCATCCTTATCCTGATATGGTTACCCGGTTTCAGTCTGTTATCAGTGAAGAGTTGAAGTGGCAGTTCAAAGAAAAAACAGGCAAGGAACATCCTGATTATATTGTCGCGTGCGTGGGAGGGGGAAGCAATGCCGCGGGTGCATTTTATCATTACTTTGGTCAGCCGGGAGTAAAGTTGATTGCTGTTGAAGCAAGTGGTAAAGGTATAGACAGCAATGAATCGGCTGCAACTATTGTTTTGGGTCATCCCGGAGTATTGCACGGTTGCCGCTCGGTAATAATGCAGGATGAAGACGGGCAGATAACCGAACCTTATTCTATTTCTGCAGGACTTGATTATCCCGGCATAGGGCCTTTATTTGCTCATTTAAATACGTCCAAAAGGGTGATTTTTGATCATGCTACTGATGATGAGGCAATGAAGGCCGCGTTTTTACTTACCCGCCTGGAAGGGATAATACCTGCCCTGGAGTCTGCACATGCGCTGGCAGTTCTTGAAAAGCAAAAATTCGGCCCCGGTCATAATATTGTGATAAACCTTTCGGGCAGAGGAGATAAGGATATGGCTGCATATCTGAAGTATAAAAAAACAAATAAATAACATTTACATGAACAGAATTACGTCACTTTTTCAGAGAAAAAGTAACAATATACTTTCGGTATATTTTACAGCCGGTTATCCTTCACTGGATGATACGGCTACCATTATCCGGTCACTTGCCGGCAGCGGGGTGGATATGATCGAAGCAGGAATGCCATTTTCCGATCCGGTGGCTGACGGGCCGGTAATACAACGAAGCAGTGAGGCGGCTTTGCATAATGGTATTTCATTAAAGCACTATTTCCGCCAGGTAGGTGAAGCGGGGAAAGACCTTGATATCCCGGTTTTGTTTATGGGTTACCTTAACCCTGTTGTACGGTACGGGATAGAAAATTTTTGTGCATCATGCCGGCAGGCAGGGATAGATGGCGTTATTCTGCCCGATCTGCCGGTTGATATTTATAAAAAGGAGATAAAGCCGGTTTTTGATAAAGCCGGTTTGAAAATGATTTTCCTTATTGCACCTCAAACACCTGAAGAAAGGATAAGGGAACTTGATGAGGCGAGTACCGGTTTTCTTTATATGGTAGCCTCGGCTTCAACTACCGGGGCAAAAAAAAGTATTAAGAAAAAACAGGAAGCATATTTTACACGGGTAAAAAACATGAAGCTCAGAAATCCCCTGATCATCGGTTTCGGAATTTCCAGCCACGAAACATTTACCAGGGCCTGCCGATATGCTAATGGTGCTATCATTGGCAGTGCCTATATCAACACTCTGAAAAAATCAACTGATATTGCAAGTGATACACGGGATTTTGTGAGAAATATTTTAGGATCTGCTGAATAAACCTTCGCTTTGCCGCCTGGTATCTGATGCACTACAGACTTTTTCAGCAGACCCTGTTTTAAATCCGAAACGATGATTCACCGGGGATCATGATTCTTCTAAAGAATATAAGGCAATTGCCTTCTGCAATGTATTATCGATATTTTGCAGGAGAGGATAAAATCCTTCATTATCAAGGATGTTTCTCGATATATAGGCATAAAGCTGGGTTTCCAGGATTTCTCTACTAATGGATATCTCTTTATTGTTTCCTGGAACACCTTTTTTTTCTGCATATTTTACAAAGGCTTGAAGCAGTTCTTGCTGTTGAAGATATGTAAGTAATTCTTTATAAGAAACGTATCTTTCCAGCTGTTCCCGGTGGTCATCAGCATATTGAAGTGAAAACCGGTAGATCAGCCCCCTGTTTCTGACTGATGCAAGGTAATCGCTAAAACCGGTGGTATCAAATGGCACAAAAACATCGGGCATAATACCCCCTCCCCCGTAAACAATATTGCCACCGGGGGTAATGTACTTTAAAGAATCGGCGAAATGAATGCTGTCTTCATGTTCGAATTCGCCTCTCGTGTAGCGTCTTGAAATGTCGTGGTAGTAATCTTCACGCCCGTTGGTGTATGGTTTTTGAATACTTCGTCCCGTAGGGGTATAATAACGGGCAATGGTAAGCCGGATAGCTGACCCGTCGCTAAATACGTTTTGTTCCTGAACCAGTCCCTTACCAAATGAACGCCGGCCGATGATCTTTCCCCGGTCATTATCCTGGATGGCACCGGCAAGGATCTCACTGGCTGAGGCTGAACCTTCATCAATCAGCACGGTAACCGGTATATCCTTACAAATGCCTCCGGGAGTAGATGTAAACTCTTCACGGGGCCGGGCCTGTCCCTGTGTATATACAATCAGTTCCCTGTCCGGCAAAAACTGATCGGTAATATTTATGGCAGCATTCATATATCCCCCCCCGTTACCGCGCAGGTCAAGGATCATTTTTTGCATATTCTGTGTTTTCAGTTTATTAACCGAAGTGACAAATTCTTCGAAAGTAGTTCTTGAAAACTGGTTAATCTTGATGTACCCGATATCATCATTAATGATATAGGCGACATCAATACTGTATAAGGGAATATTATCACGTGTAATTTCGAAATTCAGAATATCATCCACTTCCCTTCTCAGAACACCGACTTCCACTTTTGTGCCGATTGGCCCCCGCAACTTATTAACAATAGAATCACTGGGCATATCAACTCCCGCGACAGGTTCATCATTAACCGAGATGATCCTGTCTCCGGCAAGAATTCCAATTTTTTCGGAAGGGCCATTTGCTATGGTCTGTATTACAACAAGTGTGTCATTAAGCATGTTAAACTGAACGCCGATGCCGCTGAAATTGCCTTCCAGTGGTTCATTGACACGCTGCAGGTCAGAAGCCGGTATGTATTGAGAGTGCGGATCAAGCTCCTCCAGAAGTTTGGGGATCGATTTTTCCACGATAGATTCTTTGGCTACCGGATCAACATATTCTTTGGAAATATAATTGATCACATTGGTGATCTTATCGGTCCGGGGATAGATATAAAAACGTTTTTCCGTATTTTCATTTTTATAATAGCGTCCTATAAATATACCGGATACTATGGCAAAGGCTATTATGATAGGGAGATATACAACTCTTTTCTTATTCCAGTTATTCATCACTTTTTAACTCTAAATATACAACTTCAATTTCTGCTCTTTCCAAAAGTTTTATTCCTTCATCGGAATGGTAATTATTACAAAACACCACTCTTCTTATCCCTGCCTGTATGATCAGTTTTGAACATTCCATGCACGGGGAAGAGGTAATGTATAAGGTAGCCCCTTCACTGCTGTTGTTCGATTTGGCTACTTTGGTTATCGCGTTTGCCTCGGCATGCAGTACATAAGGTTTTGTAATGTAATTCTCATCCTCGCAAACATTTTCAAATCCTTCAGGTGTTCCGTTATAACCGTCGGAGATGATCATTCTTTCCTTAACAATAAGTGCACCAACCTGCCGGCGTTTGCAATATGAATTACGGGCCCATATTACTGCCATTTCAAGGTATCGCCTGTCAAATTGTTCCTGTTTTTCACCATAGGGCCGGACAGGATTATATCGTTCCATGTATAAAACAAACTTTAAAAGAAAACGTTTTTAGCCAACCAAAATAAAGCGTCAAATATAATACTAATTTTATTGGATATAAAAGCATTGGCTATATTGATAACATGAATACATAGAGTTTATTGCTGATAAGTTTATTAAGCGGGCAAGTTTAATAGCTAACATGTTTTATTCAGGAAGAAATGTGTCATATCTTCCCTAATCCCGTGAAGAATATGCTGAATATTCATTTCCATACGGATATCAATAAACAGGCGATCATATATCTTTATAATAGTACAGGTAAACTGGTGCATTCCGGAGTATTCAAATCAGGTAATGATCACACCGTAAATGTGAATGAATTAGAGCCCGGTATTTATCTTATCAAAATTATTAAAGGCCGTCAATTAATTTGCAGAACCTATTTATAGTCTGTCTATAAAGTTGGCAAAATGTTTAACCGGACATGTGTCTGTTCAGAAAGTTCCATTTGCAAGGCTCGCGCGGTCCGAAAACGCGGAGTTTACTAATCGTAAATGAGCAATTTTCGGACAAGCGTAACGCGGCAAATGGGACTTTATGGACAGACACTATTTATACCAATCCCTGTGCAAGCATAGCATCGGCCACCTTAATAAAACCGCCTATATTTGCCCCGTTCACATAATTTACATCTCCCGCGTCATCTTTACCATACTGAACACAGGTAGAGTGAATGTTTTCCATGATCTTTTGCAGTCGTTCGTCCACTTCTTCACGGCTCCAGGGAAGACGCATGGAGTTTTGTGTCATTTCCAGTCCCGAAACGGCCACACCTCCCGCGTTGGCAGCTTTACCCGGACCGTACAGTATTTTTGCATCCAGGAATACTTCCACGGCCTCAGGGGTTGAAGGCATATTAGCTCCTTCGGATATTACAAAACAACCGTTCTTAACAAGCATTTTGGCATTTTCTTCATTGATCTCGTTTTGTGTGGCACAGGGCAGGGCAATATCGCATTTTATACCCCAGGGTTGCTGGTCTTCTGTATATTCGGCTGACTTGAATTTTTGAATATATTCACTTATCCTGCCGCGACGGATATTCTTCAAATCCATCACATAATCGAGTTTTTCACGGCTGATGCCATCTTTATCATAGATAAAGCCGGATGAGTCGGAAAGTGTTACTACCTTTCCGCCTAATTCAATAATTTTTTCTGTTGCAAACTGGGCTACATTTCCCGAGCCTGATACAGTAACCGTTTTATCCTTGAATGATTCACCTTTGGTTTTCAGCATTTCATCAGCAAAATACACTGCCCCGTAGCCGGTGGCTTCAGGCCTGATGAGGCTGCCACCCCATTCAATTGCTTTACCGGTCAATACACCTGTAAATTCATTACGTATTCTCTTGTATTGTCCGAAAAGGTATCCTATTTCCCTGCCGCCTACGCCAATGTCACCGGCCGGGATATCAGTATCGGGACCTATGTGTCGTGACAATTCCGTCATAAAACTCTGACAGAAACGCATTACCTCATTGTCTGATTTTCCTTTAGGGTCAAAATCGGAACCACCTTTTCCTCCACCCATGGGCAGGGTGGTAAGGCTGTTTTTAAATACCTGTTCAAATGCCAGGAATTTCAATATACCGATATTCACGGTAGGATGGAAGCGCAGTCCTCCTTTATAGGGTCCGATCGCACTGTTCATCTCGATCCGGAATCCACGGTTTACCTGTATTTCTCCGCGGTCATCAAACCAGGGGATACGGAACATGATCATCCGTTCAGGTTCAACCATGCGTTCAAGTATTTTGGCATGTTTGTACTTTGGATTTTCTTCTATGAAAGGCATCAGAGATTCGACTACCTCCTGAACTGCCTGATGATACTCTGATTCACCCGGATTTTTGGCAATAATTTTTGCCATAAAATCATTTACTTTTCCCTCAAAAATGTTAGTCATTTCTATTATTGGTTTTTGAAATAATTGATATATAATAAAACACAGGAATTACCCCCGGATAGTAAATTGATGATCTAAAACTCTAATTAGTGCCTGTCCATAATGTCCGATATCCGCGTTGCTGCTTACATTTTAAATCCTCAAATACTATAGTATACCGCGGTTTAAAATGTTCACGCGTCTTGATCCCGAACATTCTGAACAAACACTACGAGTTTATTGACAAACTCTAAGTATTTGATGAGAGGCTATCCATGTATTCTTGCCACCAAAATAATAAACTTTGGTTTTGGTTCTCATCGCGTGAGCCCATATTACGTGTTTCACTTATAAGATTACGTATTATTCTTATCCTGTTTTATGCTAATTAGTGTCTGTCCATAATGTCCGATATCCGCGTTGCTGCCAAAATTTTAAATCCTCGAATACCTTAGTATACCGCGGTTTAAAATTTTTTTCACAACGTTAATTATTTTTAAAGGTGTTCAAGAGCTCACTTCGTTCGGTTCGCGCGCCTTGATC
>CAZBJH010000016.1:0-44933 GCA_964492185.1 uncultured Bacteroidales bacterium
GCCCCGGATCCATCGTCGTTTTTCACGATTCGGTAAAAGCCGGGGAGAGGATGTTGTTTGCAGCAGAAGGATTACTTAAAACACTGGCGGGAAAGAATTATAAGTTTAAGAGCATAACATCGGAAGGATAAGTACAGTTGATGGGGAAAAAAAATTCAAAACGATTTCTGATTATCACATCATTTACGATACCCGAAACTGCCGGCAGCGGTATTCATGCTTTCAGGTATGCAGATTATCTGAACAGAAATGGTTATCCTGCACGCATATTGAGTTTCAACAGGAATATGCGATACAATACCATTGAAGATAATAACGGCTCAAAAATTGTCCGTATTCCTTATTTCAATGCCAATCTTCTTACCAAATTGTTGTCTCTGCCCTTTATCCTGTTATTTTACAGCTGGCATATTATTTTTTCTGATGTTGTTTTTATCTATGGCAGCCGCATTATCGGCTATGAATATGCCATCATTTTTGGTAAAATTTTTGGTAAAAAAGTGGTTTTTCAGTCTCTGCTTATCGGGATTGACGATGCCGGTAAGCTTGTAAAAAAAAATAAAATTTTTCCATGGCTTTACAGACAACTATTGGCAGGCATTGATGTCTATCATGCCATAAATCCCTTTTTTTCCCGGCAGTATAAAAAAGAAATACATAAACCACAAAAGATTTTTGAAAGCCCGCAGGGTGTTAACACTGAATTGTTTAATCCGGTTGAGGGAAGGGAAAGGTTGAATATCAGAAAGAAAACAGGATTACGGTTCGATGGTTTTATTATTGTATCCATTGGTTTTTTTATAAACAGGAAACGATACCATGAAATTTTTGAGGTTCTATCAAACATTAATATTCCATTTCAATATTTGGTTCTTGGTGAATATGATTTTAAGAAAGGTCATTTTTTATTTCCATATGCAAAAAAGGCCCAGGAAATTGTTGAAACGGGAAAAAACATGCTTGGAAACCGGTTAATAATCAAGGGTAATGTTATAGATCCGCTGCCCTACCTTCAGTGTGCTGATTTATTCCTGATCAACTCACATCAGGAAGGGTTGCCTAATGTGCTTCTCGAAGCCATGGCATGTGGAATTCCTGTTGCATGTAGTAATATCAAAGGTCTGCAGAATACAATAATTAAAAATAATCAAAATGCCCTTGCTTTTGAAGATACAAAGAGTATGCGATCAGTCATAGAGTATATATTTTATCATCCCGATGAGGCAAAACAACTGGGAAAAAATGCAAGGAAATTTGCAGAAGATTTTTGTTCTTATGAAGTGGTTCAGGCAAAATTGATGAAAAAGCTATATTATATGAAGGGATAATAAATTATGACAGGTAGCAGAAAAAAAATATTATATCTTATTCAGCTTCCTCCGCCGGTGCATGGGGTGAGTCAGATGAATCATCTGATTTTCCATAGTAAAATCATTAATGAGGGTTTCGAAAAAAAGCTTATTCCCCTGAATTTTTCTAAAAAGTTTTCTGAAATCAGAAAATTCAATCTGAAAAAGATAGTTGTTTTTTTTTCAATTTGTATAAAACTGATTATTACTCTTGCTACCTTTCGCCCTCATCTTGTTTATTTCTCTTTTATGCCACTCGGCAGCGGATTTATCCGGGATTTTGTTTATGCAGTGATTATAAAAGCCTCCAGAGCCAGGCCAATTTACCACATTCATAACCGGGGTATTGAACGGAATTCACAAAAATGGATTTACCGGAAGATGTATGAATTTGTTTTTCGCAAATCGACCATCATCCATCTGTCTGAAAAGCTGGCCCAAAGTGAGTTGAAAAACATCAAATTAGTCGATACCAGAATTGTTATTCAACCCAATACAGTAGACAATTTTTCCTCCACCAGGAAACCCAAAAAAAACAGGAATGAGATCAGACTTTTATTTTTTTCCAACCTGCTTCCGCAAAAAGGTCTGATGACATTATTGCAGGCAATAAGCATGCTGAGAAAAATGGATCTGAAAAAGAATATACTGCTTGATGTATACGGTGATTATTACAGAAAAGCTGAAATAGACAGGTATAAAAAATATATTAAGGAAAATCATCTGGATGATGTGGTTACTCTTCACGGACCTTGCTATGGCAGGGAGAAAGAAAAGGCTTTTTTAAGATCAGATATTTTCGTTTTTCCATCTTATTTTGAAGAGGAATGTTTTCCTTTGGTGATCCTCGAAGCCATGCAGGCGAGCTTGGGAATCATATCCACACGGATAGGAGCGATACCTGAGATCCTTCGTGATAATGAAAATACGATTTTCTTTGAAAAAAAGAATATAAAAGAATTATCATTTAAGTTGTCTTATGTGATCAACAATAAATCTTTAATACAAAAAAAAGGAACTGAATACAGATCTTTATTTTATCATTACTATGATATAATAAATTATCAAAA
This sequence comes from uncultured Bacteroidales bacterium, assembly GCA_964492185.1. Taxonomy (GTDB): domain Bacteria; phylum Bacteroidota; class Bacteroidia; order Bacteroidales; family UBA10428; genus JAFGSZ01. Next base: position 2,420 of record CAZBJH010000016.1, read on the forward strand.
TCGTTTCAAACAGATATTAGCTTAATTTTGATGTATGAGATCCCTTATTAAAGAAATAAAAAAAAGATCAATTAATAAAGTAACTATTGTGTCCAGGTATATTTCTTCTTTAATTCTTGGAACTTTAAATCAAAAAAAATTTAAGAATATTGACAATTTTTGTTTTTTTATTGGTTATCCTAGAAGTGGCCATACACTTGTTGCCTCCCTTTTAAATGCACACCCTAATATAATGATAAGTATTGAATATAATATACTTGCATATATTGATTTATTTCCATGCACCAAAAATCAATTATACTATGCAGTTACAAATAACTCGAAAAAGTTCACCAATCAAAGAAATAATATATGGACTGGATATTCATATGAAGTAAAAGATTGTTGGCAAGGAAAATATTCTACATTGAAAGTAGTTGGAGATAAACATGGAGGATTGAATGCGACTCTTTTAAAAGAGAATCATGATTTGTTGGGAAAAGCTGAAAAGGTATTGAGGAGAAAGCCCAAAATTATTCATGTAGTAAGAAATCCTTTTGATATAATTACCACACATACGTTACGTTTTTTTCCAAATAAGAATCGAGAGAACGAATTTAACACGTTGGATTTATTACCCACTATAAAAAAATTTTTAAATTCTGCCGCTGAAATTGAAAGAATTAAAAAAGAGGGAGTCTATGAGACATTTGATTTATATCATGAAAATTTAATTTCGGATCCCAAAGAACAATTAAATAATTTAATTAGCTTCTTAGGTTTAAGACCCTACGACTATTATTTAGAAAATTGTTCAAAAATAATATTCAATGAACCAAATAAATCAAGATTTCTCATTGAATGGCCTTCTGAATTAATTAGCTTTTTAGAAGCAAATATTAAGAAGTACTCATTTCTTAGACATTACCATTATCGTGATTAATATAAATACTATTTTCATTTATAATAAATTTCTGATTTTTACTGATTTCAGAAGTTTTTATATAGTATTTCGTTTTTAAGAAATGGAAATATATGAGTTCCTCATTAAACACATGATCCGTTAAAATCCCTTTATTCCATTCTATTAACCAATTATTGATATTTTTTTTATAATAATGTTCATCTAATCTCACATTATTTGCTCGTAATATTTTAATTTTTTCTTCTTTTTTTATTACAGATGTAATGTCGTATTTCAAAGGTATTCTTTTATAAAATCTATACCTGATACTATTGACAATCCTTTGAAAAATATTCGTTTTATAATTAGATGAGAAAATATTTTTGATTTTAGTACCTATATAATTTGATTTTTCATCAATATAATAAAGCCGTTCTGTATCCGTAATTATCTTTTTATAATTCCATATTTTCTTACATAAATTACGTGTGTACTCATTGTTTTTATATAATGTAAAGTCTCCGCTAATAATATTTTTTCTTGATGTAATTAGATCATAATTAATAATTTTATTAAATTTTAAAGTATTCGTAATTTTTCCGAAGATCATATCTAAATCACAATATCCCCAAAAATCATATTCTTTTATATAATCATAAAAGATGATACCAAAAAATGGTTTTAGATCACAAATTTTGTAAGGATGCATAATATTTACAGATAGTTTGAGCCTTTCAGATGCTAGCCTATTAAAATCATTAATATCAGCATTGATAAATTTGATATTCTTTAATTCATTGTTTTTACATTTTATATTACCATATATAAGCCATGAATAATCAGGATTATAAGAACAGCTCTTAATAAAATAGTCGATCCAGCCTGGTGTTTTACCGAAATATGGGATAATAAAAATAATTTTCATTAATAGATAGAGTTATTTATTATGTAATATTTGTTTCAATTGCATAAAACCATCCGGTATGATAGAAAAATAATTATGATCAATTTTTGTTATAGTTGAATGATGTATTAATTCTTTTTTCAAGTCCTGGAAATGAAAAACGAATAACTCCGTATTGTTTTTTTTATTTATTAATTGGCCGTGATTGTATTCAATATGCCATTTTTTTATCCCCAGTCTCTTATATTTTCTGTCAGAATCAATAGTTTCTTTAAATTTAACATTGATTTTTTTCTTTTTATCCATTATCATAATTATTTCAGTGAAATCAACTGGTTGATTTAAAGAATGTTTTTTAACAAACCATTGAAACCGATATTTCATTTCAGCAAAATGAAATAAGCTATTCCGGTTTTTTACTACAGAGATTAAAAGAAATACAACAAAAAGATATATTTTTTTAAAGGTTAATCCTTTATTCTCAGGTTTCACAATATGTTCATCAAAATGTGTTTGATTAGGATTTTTTAATAAATTACGGTAATCAAATACCATGGTAAATAAGGTATTCATTCTTTTTATGTTTCGTAATATACAGAAGGGCCCTGATATATAATCCTGATAACCGGATAGGATATCAAATTGCCTCAATTCATAAAAATCCATGTTATGGATTAACATTCCAATAATAACATCAATATCCATAAATCCCCAATACTCATAATCTGTCAGATGATCTTCGAATATTATTCCGTAAGCCGGTTTATAATCACATAGTTTTATAGGATTTATTATGTTTACCTTAAAGCCGAGCTTTTCGCTTGCAAGAATAGAAAATTCTTGTTTTGTGATAAAAATATGAGTGATATTTTCTGCATAACTGAAATTGTTCTTATTATCGGAAAAAAATAAGAAATTCAATTCCTTATTAGCTTCACAACTCCTAATAAATAAAGAAAACCATACAGGCCATTCTCCAAAATAAACAATCACCATACATATTTTTTTTGTAGTTAGATGCATATAATATTCTGCTATCTTAGTTAATAAGTTTTATGAAATTCAAGTTTATATAAACTAAATTATTAATATATTAGGCTGTTACCTAAACAACTGATAATTTTATTCGTATATATCTCTTAAATGCCAAAAATAATTAAATACTCAATAATGAAAAAACTTGTTTATAGCTTCCTTTTATTGTTGACTTGTATACTTTCATCCTACTCACAGAAATGGGAGTGGTCAGAACATATTTCTTCCATAGGTGATGTTAAGATTAAATGTAGTGCAATTGATGGTGATGATAATATATATTTAGGGGGTAGGTATGATGATTCTGCACTCGAAATAAATGGAGATACATTGCATAATGTTGGAGAACGGGATGGGTTTATATGTAAATTCAATTCATCTGGGATTCTTCAGTGGATGCGAAGAATTGGAGGGGCTGGAAAAGACATAGTTACTTCAATAGTAATTGTGGGCGACAGGATTTTTGTTGGTGGAAATTTCAATAGTACTATACTACATTTTTCTCCTACTGTGTCGATAAACAATGACAATAGTTTTGATGCTTTTTTTGGTGAATACGATAAGAATGGGAATATAATAAATGCAATTGGGATTTTCTCAGGTGTTAATCAGCAACGTATTTTGGATATGACTTATGATCCTGATCCTATGGAAAATTGTTTATTATTGGTAGGATATTTCAAGGAAGAAATAAAATATTATGACGGATCTTCTACTATTGCTGTAAGTGCCGGAAGCAGTAAAGATTTATATTTGTTTAAGTCAAATTTGTCCGGTGAAATAATTGATACACTCATATATCGTGCCGGCGCTTCTTCACTTAAGAATATTAATTTATCTGCTGATGGAGGATATTACATCGGCGGTGATTTAAAGGGTACACTTCACTTTAATGCAGAAGACTCAATAGTCGGGAATACGGATTATAACACTGATGCAATGTTAATTAAGGTACATCCAGACCTTAGTTTTCATTGGGTACGCAAAGGTGGTGGTATGGGATATGATCATGTGAATTCTGCACGATCCGATATTCATGGAAATATGTATATTGCAGGTAAGTGCGAATCAACAATAACATTTGACAGTACTGAAACAATACAGTCACATCCTTTAAATGGATATGGTATTATGGATTTATACCTGGCCAAGTATAATCCTGATGGTAACCTGAGATGGCTGAAAAGAAAAGGAGATGAAGGTAATGACGATGCTTTTGGATTAGCACTACGTGAAAACCTGGTACAGTTTTGTGGTAATATTGCCGGTGAGGTAATATTCAATGTTGATACACTTAAAACAGGAAGTACATCAGACGTGAACACGGGGTTTGCTATTTATGATACTAAAGGGAATGAGATAGGTGCGCAGGGTATCGGTGGAACAGGTACCGATATTGGAGAGATCATTGCTTTTACATCTGACGGGAGGACTGTGATCTCGGGTTATTTTGATTCGCCGGAATTATCGATTGGAGACTCTACTTTTACAAATACTTCGGGTAATAATAATGGTTTTATCGCGATGTATTATTATCCGATGAAAGCTGTGTTCACGAAAATTAATAATATTAGCTGTAACGGATTGAATGACGGGGAGCTTTTAGTTACCCCGTATTTCGGTATAGAGCCGTATGAATATGAATGGAGCGCCAATGTGGTAAGCCATACTGATTCATTGGCTGTTGATCTGGAGGAGGGTTTTTATTCGGTTACTGTTACTGACAGCCGGGACTCAACAGCAACTATAGATGTTCAGCTATTCCAACCGGAAGCAATTGATATATCGCCAATTCTTACTGATGTTTCCTGTTATAACGGGAGTAACGGGGAGATCGATATTACAGTCACGGGCGGTACTGTGTCCGGAGCTTATGATTACAGCTGGCAGACTTTTAACGGATCGGGAGTTACTGTTACTGCTGAGGACCAGGCAGGGCTGTCGGCAGCGAAATATTATGTTACGGTTACTGATGATAATGACTGCCTGGCAAGTGATTCATTTTTGGTAGATCAGCCCTTACCTGTAACTTTTGGAAATAGTATAGTTACCAATGCTTCCGGCGGGGGAAGTGATGGCGAAATAGACCTGGTTGCCGGGGGTGGTACAACACCTTATAATTCGTATAGCTGGACAGGGCCGGGAACTTTTACTTCATCGAATGAGGATATTACCGGGCTGGATGCAGGTACATATAATATTACTGTGGAGGATGCCAATGCCTGTGTGTTTGATACGGCTTTCTTTGTGGATGATATTTCTTTATTCAATGCTTTTATTTCGGCTAAAACGAATGTTTCATGCAATGGGGGAAGTGATGGTAGCGCAACAGTCGATGTGTCAGGTGGCACAGGGCCTTATAGTTATTCCTGGTCAAATGGTGGGAATACCGCCACGATCAATAACCTGGAAGCGGACAGCTATTATGTTACGGTTACTGATGAATCTGATTCCCGCACTGAGGAAGCATCTGTGGAGATAAAGGAACCTGCAGGGCCACTTACGGCTACCCTGGAAGGAACAGATCTATCCTGCCATAATGATGGTTCGGGAGTTGTTGATATGACTGTTGGAGGAGGTACATTGCCTTACACCTATTCATGGACAGGGCCGGACGGCTTTACTTCGGGAAGTGAAGATATTGTAAACATCGATGCAGGCACTTATAATGTTACGGTTACTGATGCCAATGATTGTATTGCAACAGGTACTGAAACTGTGGAACAGCCAGGTGCAATAGTGGTAACAATAAACCAGACTGAGATTGTTTTTTGTAACGGTGACCTGAGCGCAATACTGGAAGCAGGAGCAAGTGGGGGTACCGGGACATATTCATACCTGTGGGATGATCCGGCCGACCAGAGCGGTTTCAGGGCAACAGGACTGGGTGGAGGAAATTATACAGTTACGGTTACCGATGGTAATGATTGTGAAGCCACAGAAAGCTATGAAATACTGGAACCTGCAGAAATACAACTTACAGCAGATAAGGAAGATATGTCATGTTATGATGTGGAAGACGGCAGTATTTATGTTGATGTGACCGGGGGTACACGTCCTTATCAAAGTTATCGCTGGCAACTGGACGGCTCCAATTTTTCTACGTCACGCGATATAGACGGATTGGGTCAGGGTATATATACATTAACTGTTACAGATGCCAACGATTGCCATGCTTTCTTAAGCGATACGATACATGAGCCCGACCCGGTTGAATTAAGCCTTATAGAGGTTACAGGAGCTTCATGCAATGGATACGATGATGGATTCATTACAATGACTGCAACGGGAGGAACGGAACCTTATACATATTCTGTTGATGAAGGTGCAAATTATCGATCCCCGGGAAGCTTTTCAGGATTAACTGCAGGCAGCTATGCTTTATCGGCACGTGATGCCAATTCATGTTTATCTGCCGATTCGACCGTTACCCTGACCGAACCTGAGGGGGTGAACATTGTGTCCGTGGCCAACAGTGATATTTCCTGTAACGGCAGGCAGGACGGATCAATTACTATCAGTGCAGAAGGAGGTGCAGGCGGGTTGTTGTATTCCATTGATGACGGTATAACTTACCTTGATAACGGTGGTGAGTTCAACAACCTGGCCGCAGGAGATTACCCAATAATGATAAAAGATGCTGACGGGTGTGAGACTTCCGGTAGCACAACCAGCCTTAATGAACCCGATCCCCTGGAATTTGAAATGGTAGAAAAAACTAATATTACCTGTTATGGATACGGAGATGGTATTATTTCGGTAACAGGAACGGGAGGGACCGTACCCTATATTTTCTCTTCTGATGGCGGAGAGACCTTCCTTGATAACGGAGGGGAATTCAATGATCTGCCGGCGGGCGATTATTCACTGATGATAAGAGATAATAATAATTGTGACACGGAAATTAATACTGTTTCCATTGCCGAACCCGGTGAATTGCTGATAGATACGGTATCTGTCACACATGTTACAGAGGCATCACAGGGTGAAGTTGTTTTGGAGTCGACAGGAGGCACACAGCCTTTAAGCTTTTTTGGCCTGCCGGCTGAAAATGATGTGATAAGCAGCAACAATGGTCAGTTTGAGGAGCTTGTTGCCGGATTATATGATTTTTATGCCGTAGATGTAAATAATTGTACATCGGATTCGATTGATGTTCAAATCATATCATATGTACCGGAAGGAACAGAGATTGTTATTTACGATGCATTCAGTCCGAACAACGATGGTATTAATGATGTGTGGAACATACCTAATATAGACCTTTATGATAATTGTGTTGTAATGGTTTTCAATTCCTGGGGTAATGAGGTGTTCAGCTCTTCAGGTTATGATGAGCCATGGGACGGGACTTACAACGGGAAGGAATTGCCTTCGGGCACATACTATTATACTATTGATTTGGGCGACGGGTCGGAAATGCTTTCCGGCACGGTGAATATTGTAAAATAAGACATGTAAAGACTTTCAGTCATGAGAACGAATATACGTTTATTTTGTATTACGATTGTTGCCCTGATGGCAGTGAGCCTTAAAGGGCAGCAAATACCCCCCCTCAGCCAGTATAATCTTAACCATTACATGATCAATCCGGCTGCCACAGGAATATCAGATAAGCTTCCTTTGGCTTTTATGTACCGTAAAAGCTGGGCAGGGATAAAGTCGGCCCCTTCATTGCAATACCTTTCGGGACATACCCTTATAACAGATGATATGGCAATGGGAGCCAAGATATTTAATTATCAGACAGGGCCCATACGGAAGACGGGCCTGGAAGCGACATACAGCTATCATATTAGTCTTGATGCAGCACGGTCTAAACTCTCATTTGGGCTCACAGGCCTGTTATACCAGTATTATTTCAATATGTCGGAACTTAATATCGAGGAACCCGGTGATGAGGTTTTTATGGGAACTGACCAGATGATCATTCCTGATGCTTCTTTTGGAATGTACCTGTATGGTGAAGAGTATTTTATCGGGGTTGCTGTTCCACAGCTTTTCAATCGAAACATTGACCTTAAAACTGACAGGATACTGCAGCAGAAACAGGTGCGTCATTACTATATTCACGGCGGATACAATTTTGAGTTAGGAAGTGAATTCGAACTGGAACCTTCGGTATTGCTTAAGTTTGTTGAAGCAGGGCTGTTCCAGGCTGATATCAATGCGATGGTGAACTATCTTGATATGGTACAGTTTGGGTTATCTTACCGTACTTCTGATGCTGTCGTAATCCAGATAGGTTACAGGAATAATGACCTTCAGATCGGTTATTCCTATGATCTTACCTTATCTGATCTGAAAACAGTCTCATCAGGCTCTCATGAAATTGTCCTGATCTATTCATTGCCGGATCTTAGGAGGTAAGGATAGATTTTTTATTTTATATAAGAGCCTGAAAAACATGAAATAATTCTATAATCAGTTTTCAGCAAACCTTACATAATCTTCAATATTTATTTTTTATTCGTTTTCTGAAATAGTATGTTTGTACGTTAAAACGGATAAAAAATGAATGTACTTCTTATTGGCTCGGGGGGCCGTGAGCATGCACTGGCATGGGCTATTTCAAAGAGCCCGAAATTAACAAGGCTTTTTATTGCCCCCGGGAATGCCGGAACACATACACTTGGGGAAAACCTGCCGGTGAAGGCAGACGATTTTGAAATATTAGGTAAGCTGGCACTCGAAAAACAGATCGGCATGGTGGTAGTGGGGCCCGAAGATCCGCTTGCCAGGGGTGTACATGATTATTTTGATTCGCATGAGGAGCTGAAGAAGATCCCGGTGATTGGCCCCGGCAGGGAAGGTGCCCGCCTGGAAAGCAGTAAGGAGTTTGCTAAAGCATTCATGTTGCGGCATAATATCCCAACTGCTGCCTATAAGGCTTTTACCCGGGAAAGCATGGATGAGGGGATGCATTTTCTCGAAACCATGAAGGCCCCTTATGTTTTAAAAGCCAACGGACTGGCAGCAGGAAAAGGAGTTCTGATCATCGATGACCGGCAGGAAGCTGAAAAGCAGTTCCGCCTGATGCTTGAAGGGAAGTTTGGCGAAGCAAGCCGCACGGTTGTTATTGAGGAGTTTATGAAAGGGATCGAGCTGTCGGTTTTTGCACTGACTGATGGGGATCATTATATAATACTTCCCGAAGCCAAAGATTATAAGCGGATTGGTGAAGGAGATACAGGTTTAAATACCGGGGGTATGGGTGCAGTCTCTCCTGTGCCGTTTGCGGATAATTCTTTCTTGAGAAAAGTTGAGGACAGGATAATAAGGCCTACAATTGAAGGATTGAAAAAAGAAAATATCCTTTACCGGGGATTTATTTTTTTCGGACTGATCAATTGTAATGGCGATCCTTACCTTATTGAGTATAATGTACGAATGGGCGACCCTGAAGCTGAGGTGGTGATCCCGCGGATGGAATGTGATATGCTTGACCTGTTTGTGGGAGTTGTAAGCAAGGATCTTGATAAAAGGTCGCTGACCTTCACTGATAAAGCCTGCACAACGGTAATGCTTGTTTCAGGAGGATACCCGGGCCCGTATGAAAAAGGGAAAGAGATCACCCGGCTGGATGAAGTAAACGATAGTATTGTTTTCCATGCTGGTACAAAACCCGGAAAGGATAGTGTGCTCACCAACGGCGGAAGGGTTATAGCACTTAGTTCTTTTGGAAAGAATTTCAGGGAAGCACTGGGTAGGTCCTATAAAAACGCCGGTATAATTCAGTTTGATAATAAACATTTCAGGAAAGATATCGGGTTTGATTTGTAATGTTTTATAATGTTGTTAATATATATGAATGATCGTTTTTCAGTAAAAGGGAAAGTAGCCCTGGTTACAGGGTCGAGTGGCGGATTGGGATTTACACTGGCCAGGGGGTTGGCTGTTGCGGGAGCAAAGGTTATTTTAAACGGCAGGGATCCGGATAAACTGCAACAGGCTCATACGAGATTATCGGATGAAGGATTCGGGATTTATTCTTCAGCTTTTGATGTCACTGACAGTGATGAGGTGGGAGTGGCGCTTACAAAAATATTCAGGGACAGGGGTTCTGTGGACATCCTGGTTAATAATGCAGGTATCAATATCCGGGGCAATCTTGAGGATTTTGAAGAGGAGAAATGGAGGATGATGATAGACAGTAACCTTACGGGGCCTTATATTGTTACAAAAGCAGTAGTTAAGAGAATGATAAAACAATCTTCGGGCAAGATCATAAACATTTGTTCCATGCAAAGCGAGCTGGGAAGGCCTTCCATCGCTCCCTATGCTGCATCCAAAGGAGGGCTTAAAATGCTTACAAGGGCAATGGCCGTGGAATGGGCAAAACATAATATTCAGGTCAATGGTATCGGCCCGGGGTATTTTAAGACGGAGATGACCAGGCCACTTTATGAGGATACTGAATTTGACAGGTGGCTTTGTTCGCGAACACCGGCAAACCGCTGGGGTGACCCTGATGAACTTATCGGTGCGCTGTTGTTCCTGTCATCTGCTGCCGGCAATTATGTCAATGGACATATCCTTTATGTGGATGGTGGTTTGCTGGCTGTTGTTTAAGAGGATAGGTTTTTTTACTGAATAATTCGTATATATTATAAAATTTTTTAATATTCAAGATGGACCGATTAATAGGAAAGTTGCCAAAAATTGGCATTCGGCCTGCAATTGATGGCCGGCGGGGTGTACGTGACTCGCTGGAGGAGCAAACCATGAGAATGGCAAAAGCAGTGGCTGATCTGCTAAGCAGCAACATCCGGCATTCAAACGGCCGGGCGGTGGAATGTGTAATTGCCGATACTACAATTGGTGGTGTGGCTGAATCAGCTAAAGCAGCAGAGAAATTTGCCCGTGAAGGTGTTGGTGTTTCTGTCACGGTTACGCCATGCTGGTGTTACGGGAGCGAGACCATTGACATGGATCCTTTGATCCCTAAAGCAATATGGGGGTTTAACGGAACCGAGCGTCCCGGGGCTGTATACCTTGCTGCTGCACTTGCCGGACATACCCAAAAAGGATTACCGGCTTTTGGGATATATGGCCATGAAGTACAGGATGCAGATGACCATAGTATACCGGAAGACGTGAAGGAAAAGCTGGTGCGCTTTGCGAAGGCCGGCCTGGCTGTATCTGCCATGAAAGGCAAATCGTATTTATCCATGGGTTCCGTATCCATGGGTATTGCCGGTTCGATCGTTCAGGATAGTTTTTTTCAGGACTATCTTGGTATGCGTAATGAATACATTGACGAATCCGAGTTTATCAGGAGGATCAATGAGGAAATATTTGATAAGGAAGAATTTAAAAAGGCGCTGGACTGGGTGAAGAAGAATTGTAAGGAAGGGAGGGACGATAATCCTCCTGATGTGCAGCGTTCACCCGGGCAGAAAGAAAAGGACCGGGAATTTGTAGTAAAAATGGCATTGATCGCGAAGGATCTGATGACCGGGAACCCCAAACTGGCAGAAATGGGCTTTGATGAGGAATCGAAAGGAAGAAATGCCATTGTTGCAGGTTTTCAGGGCCAGCGGCAATGGACCGATCATTTCCCGAATGGTGATTTTATGGAGGCGATATTGAATTCATCGTTCGACTGGAACGGGATACGGCAGCCTTACCTCCTGGCTACTGAAAATGATTCGATCAATGGCGTAGCCATGTTGTTTGGCCATTTGCTCACCGGCACTGCCCAGTTGTTTGCTGATGTGCGGTCATACTGGAGCCCCGGATCAGTGGAAAGGGTTGCCGGTAAAAAGCTGGCCGGCAAGGCGGCCAACGGGATCATTCATTTGATCAATTCCGGATCGGCAACTCTTGATGCAACAGGGCAGCAAACTGATGAAAAAGGCAATCCCGTGATGAAGCCATGGTGGGAAATTACAAGTGAAGAAGCACAAAAATGCCTCGATGCTACTGAATGGTGCCCGGCAGATGCAGGATATTTCAGAGGAGGAGGTTTTTCTTCATTATTTCTGTCAAAAGGGGGTATGCCAATGACCATGTCACGGGTCAACATTGTTAAAGGCCTTGGCCCTGTACTGCAAATTGCAGAAGGATTTAGCGTTGATATTCCTGAAGATATTCACAGGATACTGGATGATAGGACGAATCCCACCTGGCCTACAACCTGGTTTGTGCCCGTACTGACAGGTAAGGGTAATTTTAAAGACGTATATTCGGTGATGGCAAACTGGGGAGCCAACCACGGGGCGATCAGCTATGGCCATATAGGCGCCGACCTGATCACCCTGGCTTCAATGCTGCGTATACCTGTATGTATGCACAATGTAGCTGAAGAGAAGATATACCGCCCCTCCGCATGGGCATCGTTCGGGACGGAAAAGGAAGGAGCTGATTACAGGGCCTGCAGGACTTATGGGCCGTTGTATTGATTTTTTTGATATTGGGCTTCCGGATTGCAAATCAGGAAGAGCCAATATAACAAATCAGGAAGAGCCAGTCGCTATTGGAAGAATGGTGTAAAAACCTGGTGTATGAATAATGCAGGTTGGATTATTTTTTTCGGGAATTGTACTGTGAGGGGAGGATTTTGAATTCAGTTTTGAAGTATTTTGAAAAGTATTTGGGGTCATTAAAGCCTACTTCATAGGCTACTTCAGATACGGTCATCTGGCTTTTCTCAAGCAACTGGGCAGCCCTTTTAAGCCGCATGATACGGATAAATTCAATGGGGGATCTGCCGGTCAGTGACAGGAGTTTTTTGTAAAGGTGAACACGACTCATTCCCAATTCCCTGCTAAGCTCTTCAACTGAAAACTCTGAGTTTGAAATATTTTTCTCTACAACATCAAGTGCTTTTTGGATCAGCTTTTCATCAATTGAAGTAATACTGATCTCACCCGGTTTGATTTCAATATGGCGATTGAAAGCTTTTCGGATGGCATCGCGTCTGGCAATCAAATTACGTATTCTCGATTCAAGGATCTCGAAATTGAAAGGTTTGGTTACATAATCATCGGCACCTGTTTCAAAGCCTTCAACTTTCTGCTGGTCAGATGTACGGGCGGTTAGCAAAATAACGGGGATATGTGAAGTGCGTTTATCGGATTTCAGCTTACGGCAAAGTTCAATACCATCCATCCCGGGCATCATAACATCACTTATTATCAAGTCTGGAATATAAGCGATTGATTGCTGCCAGGCTTCTGTTCCGTTTGAAGATTCCTGAATGGTGTATTTGTGTTTCAGGTTATCTTTAAGATAAAACCTGAAGTCTTCGTTATCCTCTACAAGTAAAAGCGCAGGTTTGTTTTTATTGCCTTTCGGGCTGTCAGGGTAATCAATTGTATCCCGGATAACAATGTTTTGTTCCGGTTTACGTCTTTCTGCCAAACGATCAGCTGCTTCCTGCCGTGAAGTAATTTCATCAAGTGGCAATAATACACTGAAGCAACTCCCTTTTCCGGATTCGCTTTCAACTGTAATTGATCCGCTATGAATTTTTACAAATTCATTGGTCAGCGAAAGACCTATCCCACTACCCTGGTTAAGAATATTACCTGTGGGTTCATTCTGGAAGAATCGTTCAAAGATCAGGTCATGTTTTTCACCGGAAATCCCGATCCCTGTGTCAATCACCCTGATCTCCAGTAATTTCTGCTTATCAACAACCTGGATCTTTTGTTTATGAATGTCAGGAACAGAATCAGGGAATTTTACCTTAACAGCGATCTTTCCTTTTTCATTCGTGAATTTAAATGCATTTGACAACAGGTTGAACAAGATCTTTTCAAGTTTATCATGGTCAAACAGGGTAAAGAATTCTTCGACCTCAGAATAGAAGGTAAGTTGGATGTTTTTCTTATCTGCCAGATCAATAAAGGAGAATGTCACATCTTTCAGGAATTCTATGATATTACCCATAGAAGGATTTAAACTGAATTTCTGAACGTCCATTCTCCTGAAGTCCAGTAACTGGTTTACCAATGTTAATAAACGCCTTGCATTACGTTGAATAAGCATCAGGTATTGCTTATTGTCAGGAACAGTGTTTGTTGCAATGAGCTTTTCAAGAGGGTTAAGGATCAAAGTCAGCGGTGTACGAAATTCATGGCTGATATTTGTAAAGAATCGAATCTTCATCATATCCAGTTCATGCATCCGCTGTGATTTCTGTTTTTCCTGCTGTGTGTGGAATTTCAGACGTTCTCGTTCCTGTATCAGGTGCCTGAGTAATAGTAATGCCCCGAGAATTAAAATGATATAAATTCCTATTGCCCATGGTGTAAGCCAGAAGGGAGGACGGACAGTAATTTTCAGGGTAGTGGCATCATGATTCCATACCCCGTCATTGTTCGATGCTTTCACATGGAAAATGTATTCACCCGGATCCAGGTTTGTATAAGTTGCTGTACGTTGATCATCTGATGCAGATATCCATGATTTATTAAAACCTTCAAGCATAAACTTATAACGGTTCTTCCCAGGATGCAGATAACTTAATGCTGCAAACTCAATTGAAAACATATCTTCATTATGTTTTAGAACCAGTTCCCTGGTATAGGAAATTGATTGATCAAGCAGGATCCTTCCGTTGATTTTTGATCCGGTTTCAAGTCTTTTATTGAATAACTGAAAATCGGTAATGACTACCTTTGGCTTGATCTTGTTCATTTTTATGTTTTCAGGATAGAACATATTAAAGCCATTGCTGCCGCCAAAAAGCAACTCACCCCTGGTGGTTTTATAAACTGATTTTTCATTGAATTCTTTTCCCTGCAGGCCGTCTGATTCATCATAGTTTTTAAAAGTATATGTATGCCGGCCCGTAAGGGAGTCTTCCTTGATGATAAGGTTGGAAAGACCGTTTATTGTGCTTAGCCACAAATTGCCGGAGTTATCTTCAACAATACCTGAAATTGTGTTGTCGGGTAATCCGTCGCTTTGCCTGAAAACAATAAAATTATCACTTGCCTTATTGTACAGGTTTAAACCGTCACGAGTTCCCAGCCATAATTGTCCCCGGCTGTCAAGCAACAATATAATTACATTATTATTACTTATACTGCTTGTATCATTATTGATCCTGATATAATGGGTAAACCTGCCGGTTTGTTTGTCCATCTTGTCAAGGCCGTTAGCTGTGGCGATCCACAGGTTCTCTTCTTTATCCTCAATAATATCGATCACGAATTCGGAGTTGACCGAATTAGGCTCTCCTGCATTGTAATGCTTAAAAGTATTTGTCCTGCGGTCAAACAGCTCAAGCCCGCCTCCCAGTGTTCCTATCCAGAGGTTATTTTCAGAGTCTTCAAAAATCTCCCATATCCTGTTATCTGAAATGCTTTCCGGATCTCCGGCAATATGTGTGTATGAATAAAAACGTTCTCCGTCAAAATAATTCAAGCCACCATAAAAAGTCCCGATCCATAACCTGCCGGTATGGTCCTGGCACAGACTTACAATTACGTCGTTACTAATGCTGTGGGGGTCTTCAGGATCGTGAACGAATGTTGTGAATGTGTTCGATGAACGGTTATAGTAATCAAGTCCACCTCCGTTAGTTCCGATCCAGATGTTACCTTTATAGTCTTCAAGAAAACAGTTTACGTCGTTAAATCCCAGGCTGTTCGGGTTGGAAGGCTGGTGTTTAAAAAGGCTGAATTTTAACAGGTTTTCATGGTAATAATTTACGCCGCCCTTAAATGTGCCGACCCAGATAATGTTATTATTGTCCCTGTAAAGGGAAATAACACTGTTTTGACTGAGGCTTCTCTGGTCATCAGGATTATGCAGTATATAACTGATGGTGAAATTCTCTTTATTCAGCAGGTTAATTCCCCCATGGTCAGTTCCTATCCATATCAGCCCTTCCTCATCCTGTATCACATCCATAACAATGTTATTGTTTAAGCGGTAGGGTGAAGAATTTTGATTCAGATGGTGTAATGACAGGTTTTCAGTATTAAAATAAAACACTCCGTTTGCATCACTTGTAGAGTAAATCCAAAGATCACCGTCCCTGTCTATATATAGTTCGAAGGTTTGTGGTTTTTCGCGTAAATACCTGTACAGGTCATAACTTCTTAGAATAACATTGGCATTAGCAGTATACATTTTTTCAATGATACCGTTGTGGTGAATGATCCAGATATATCCTTCCGGGTCATCTGCGATAACCGACAGGGAATTGGAGATTAATGACGTCGAGTCCAAAGGGTTGCTGATTATATGGATCAGTGAATCAAGCTGAGGTGAATACTTGTAAAGCCCGCTGTTTGAGCTTACCATCCAGGTATTGCCCTGCCGGTCGTGCATCAGGCTGGTTATTGAGTACCCGGGAAGAGAAGGATTGATGCCGTAAACCCTGTGATGTGAAGTGAATGTCTCTTTTACGGGATCATAAATGGCAAAACCTTGTCTTGTTCTCACCCATATCAGTCCCTCATGATCCTCAAACAGGTAATCTACAAAATTGTCAGGTATTGTTAAAGAGTCATCGGGGTTATGCTTAAAGATCTTGAAATTGTAGCCGTCATAGCGGTTTAATCCGGATTTTGTTCCTAACCATACAAATCCTTTACTGTCTTTGATCATACAGTTGACCTGGTTATGAGATAAACCATCGGATATATCAACACGGGTGAATTTGTATTGATCTTCGCTTGCCCGGGAATTATGAGCGGAGAGGATAAACAGGATAACCGCCATGTAATACTTAAGTGCCATTAATTTACCTGTAATGTGGGAATTAAGGGATACAATATAATTCAGGGTTTAATCAGAAAAAATAATACTCTGGTTAATAAATTTTTCAGGCTTATCAATGGTATTTTGGTCTATTCCAAATACTGGCTGAACAATATCTATCTGCTAATTTAATAAATCATTTGATATTACAGTGTGATTGTTTTGAAATGAACAAAAAAACCGGCTTTTTCAGAGCCGGTTTTTTATCATGTTGGTACATGAATAAACTTAACCAAGATAGGTTCGCAATAATTTATTTTTTGCACGTTGCCGAAGATGCTTGATGGCTTTTTCTTTGATCTGCCTTGTGCGTTCGCGTGAGATCCCTATTGAATCACCAATTTCTTCAAGTGACATTTGTTTTTTGCCTATACCGTAAAAGGAACGTATTACATTGTTCTCTTTTTCAGGCAAGGTGTTTAATGTGCGTTCAATCTCCTTGGTCAGTGATTCCGAGATCAGGCTGTTATCGGTTGTCGGATTTTCCGGATTACTTAATACATCAAGCAGGCTGTTATCTTCGCCTTCATGGAAAGGCGCATCCACTGAAAGGTGCTTTCCTGACAATTCCAGTGTGCTTGCAATTTTGTCCTCCGGCAGTTCAAGAATTTCTGCAACTTCGTCAGGTGAGGGATCACGCTCATGCTCTTGTTCAAGCCTCGAGAACGCTTTGTTGATCTTGTTCAGTGCCCCGATCTTGTTCAGGGGCAACCGAACGATCCTTGATTGTTCTGCCAAAGCCTGCAAAATACACTGTCTGATCCACCATACAGCGTAAGATATGAATTTAAACCCCTTGGTTTCATCAAATTTTTTAGCGGCTTTAATCAGCCCCAGATTACCTTCGTTGATTAAATCAGGCAGACTTAAGCCCTGATGCTGATATTGTTTAGCTACAGACACAACAAATCTTAAATTGGCTTTGGTAAGTTTTTCCAATGCTTCCTGATCTCCTTTTTTGATTCTTCTGGCTAAATCAACTTCTTCTTCCGGCGTTATTAATTCTTCTTTGCCAATATCGTGCAGATATTTCTCCAGTGAATCACTGTTTCTATTCGTAATTGATTTCGTAATTTTTAACTGCCTCATAATTCCAACCTGTATTTATATTCAAACTTCTACTTTACTCGAATTTTCCTTCATTCAAATTATTAACAAATGTTTTGCTAAAAATGTTGTAATGGTTAATAAGTTTTTTTTGTTTCTATAACGCTGAACGCTAATCAATTATTTAAAATACATAATATTTTGGTAAATACAAAACGATGGTTCTGTAATTCTAATGCATAACTTTTGCCTCAATATCACATAAAACGGCACAATTCATTAATTATTATGTAAATGGATCTCCGCGGAATTTGTTTAAAAGTAATTCCTCATCATTGGTTTGATCACTTTTAATAAATAAGTGCAGGAAATAAATAATTGGATTTGTGTTATCACGGGTACATATAAAATTAAAACAACCCTCAAAAAACGTGCCTTTTTACAGCATTTGTATAGAACAGATGTAAAAAAATCTGATCTTTCTACTGTGGTATTAATAATATATTACCCTTATTTGTCAGGTATTTGAGGATCATTGTTTCTTTTTTCTTGAAATAATTGTTAAAAGTATAAGCAGTCCAACTGCAAAGGCACCTGAAATAATGGCAGTAATGGTAATGGTCCTGTTTTTTTTCTGTTCTTTACTATACTGGGTTTTTAAATTATCTATAAGCATATCAGTAGTTTGTACTTCTGCAGATGCTTCAATTTTTTGTTTCCTCCTTAATGCTTCATCATTTAACAGCGTAAGTATTTTTTTGGTTTGTTCATATTCAAAATCCATTTCATTCTCTGATACCGGGATCTCGATGCTCACAAAAAACAGATCCACCTCATTCATTTCATCTCTTAAGGCAAAAAGCTTTTCTTCTTCATTTGTCTCATTATAAACCTTATTCAGTGCTTTAAGATTTTTAGCTTTCAGGTCATCCAAATTTGCCGTGTCAGCAATCACTTTGCTTTTTTCGTAGTATTCTGCCGCTTTAGTGTAATTTCCTGTCCTGCGATAGGAATTGCCAAGATTGAAAAGAGTGACAGCCAGCCCGTGCTCATAGTTCTCATCTTCTTTTGATGTTATGGATCTTTCATAATAATCTATGGCTTTTTGGAATTGATTTTTTATGTAGTACAGATTACCGAGATTATTCATTGTCATTGCAGCTTCTTTGCGGTTCTGCGATTCATTGAGGACTTTCATCGACTGGTTGAAAAATTTCTCGGCTTCATCATAATTTCCTAATTCATAATGTGCCAGGCCAAGCTTATTGTATATTGGCCCCAGATCATCCTGTTCATCAAGGTCCTGAATTATATCAACCGATTTTTTGTAGGAAAGGATAGAATTATCCAGGACCTTTTGTTTAAAATATATGTTACCCATCTCATCCATTACATCTTTTAAGCCGGCTTTATCATCAATACTGTCCTTTAAACGGGCTGATCTTTCATAATGATCAATAGCATTATCATAATCATAAGTAGTTTCATAAACATTGGCAATATTTGAGTATACATCGGAAACTCCTTTTTTATCACCTGATTTTTCTTTTACTTCCAATGCCTTTTCATAACTTACAATTGAGCTGTCAAAATCACCCGAGCTATAGTATACATTTGCCATTCCGTCATATATATCCGATACCTTATCATGATACCCGTATTCCACTTCGATCATTAAGGATTTCTGATAATACTTTAATGCCATCTCCTCATCACCGGCTTTACGAAATGCTTCAGCTATCTGGCTGTATACCTCCGATTTGGCCATTTTATCATCTCCGCTTTCCACTTCTCTAAGTCTTTTTGCAAAACGTTTGAAAATGGCCCCGCGCAAACTGTCCTTCTTTGATTTTGTTTCCCTGTCCTGAAGAAATTCCTCGAAATCATCGGGAAGCTGTTCGGCAGCTTCACGGGTTTTCATCACGCTTTCGGCTCTTTGTTCCTGTTCGATCATTTCCTGCTCGCGTCTTTTTGCTTCTTTTACTTTTTGCCGTAACTCCTGCAATTCCATTGTGCCCAATGTGGCTTCGATAGACTGCATTTTTAATTTTGGCTCCTCTTCCTCGGGCATCAGATCAGATGCCTTTTCATATTCCAGCATAGCTGCAGAAAAGTTTTTCTTTTGCAGGTAAATGTCTCCCTTACGCAAATGTTCTTTATACAATGTTTCTTTATCAGGTTGTTTCGCGTAAAGCAAGACTGAATTTGAGGCCCCTGAAACCTGGATATAGCTACTTGATAATAAAAGCATTAAAAAACATACGCGTATTAAGCTGTTCCTAATTAAGCCTTTCATAATCTGTTGATTCATTTTTTGTCGGAATTTATCTTTTTTTATCTGTGAAAAGTCGGCATTTGCTCATAAATTCTTGATCAATAGTTGTTTTTATGAACAATACTATCCAACGAGATCATACGTTGATTTTGTCTTTTTGTTCTAAAAACCCTATAAAATATGAACTATTATAATTAAATCTGCATTATTGGTTTAACCAATAATGCCGGTGAATTAAATAATGGACATGCCATGAAAAGCCGGGTTTGTTATTTTTGTTTTATTCCTGAGAAATAATAAGACATTCCTTTATCCGTAATGAAGTCATACATATGAAAATCTTTCAGGCTAACCTCTTTCAGTTGTGCTTTCGGTGAAATAAGAGGTTCTGCAATGTCAGGCACATTAAAATATCTGTTGGGATTGGGCCCTTCTGCCTTTTTCAGTAAGTTCTTATCTTTGCTTTTTACCTGACTGTGAAGTTTCAAACGGCAATTTCCCCCAAGTGTTGACTTCACAGTAAGCCCGGTTACTTTATTTTCTTTCCACGCGATATCAACTTCAAATCCTCCACGGGTGCGCAAACCTTCTACTTTTCCTTCCTTCCAGCTGTCAGGCAGGGCGGGTAAAATGTGAATGGCCCCGTCGTGACTTTGTACAAGCATTTCTGCAATACCTGCCGCGCATCCGAAATTGCCGTCAATCTGAAAAGGAGGATGAGCATCGAACAGGTTGGGGTAGGTTCCGCCTCTTTCATCCCCGTTGGGTAATATGGCAGGACTGATCTGGTCTTTAATAAGTTTAAGTGCATGATCTCCATCAAGCATGCGGGCCCAAAGGTTGACTTTCCAGCCCATGGACCAGCCTGTTGAGACATCACCTCTGAAGATCAATGAAGTGCGGGCAGCATCAAACAGCCGGGGTGTATGATATGGAGATATCTGATTGCCTGGGTATAAACCATAAAGATGTGATACATGGCGGTGTTTGTCTTCAGGATCATCCCAGTCGTGCATCCATTCCTGTAATTGCCCGTAACGGCCAATCTGCATTGGTGCAAGGCGGGGGATCAATGATTTTAATGTATCCCTAAATGCCTGATCTGTCTGAAGGATTTCAGCCGCGCTGATAGTTTTTCTGAATAAGTCAAAAACCAGCTGGTTATCCATAGTGGCTCCTGCAGTTATGGTAATCCCTGGTAAATAATCGTTTTCAGGGGAATTTGAAGGGCAAATTACCAGCCAGTTGTTTTCCGGTTCCTCTTGTAAAGCATCAACCAGGTATTTGGCAGCACCCCGCATGACCGGGTAAGCCGACATCAAATAGTTATTATCGCCGGTAAACAGGTAATGTTCCCATAAATGCTGGCATAACCAGATACCTCCACAGGGCCAAAGGCCATAGTATGCACGGTCAATATTTCCGGAAAATCTCCAGATATCGGTATTATGATGTATAACCCAACCTCCGGCAGCGTACATTTTTTCAGCGCTTTCCTGTCCAGTTACCGAAAGATCCTTTATCATGCGAAACAATGGCTCATGCAGCTCTGAAAGATTGGTGATCTCCACCGGCCAGTAGTTCATCTCAGTATTGATATTCAGCGTGTATTTGCTTTCCCATGGCGGTTTCATCAGTTTGTTCCATAAGCCCTGCAGATTTGGAGGCTGTGTGCCGGGTTGGGAGGATGATATCAGAAGATACCGGCCAAACTGAAAATACAGGGCAACTAGTTGCGGGTCATCGGCCTCGCTGAATTCGGCAATGCGTACATCAGTAGGTTTGAGGACTGAGTCGGTCAGGCCAAGATCAATATTAACCCTGTCGAAATAATTCTTATAGTAACGAATATGGTTATCGCGGGCTTTGTTGAAAGGCACCTGCAGGGCTTTATCGAGATAATTGCCGGCCTTTGCTGTTGCATCTCCGCTGAGGTCATTATAATGATTGAAATTAGTGCCTGTTGAAATATAAACAGTGGCTGAATTTGCTTGTATGATTGAAATTATGGTATCAGATGTAATAATATTACCACCTTCTGGTTTAACCATTACCTGGGTTTCAAATTTCACTTTACCGGTCTGGTTGTCATGATCTCCCGAAATTCCCTGCAGGATCATCTTCTGATCCTTTATTACAATATTATGTTTCTGGGGACTTTTCATACTGAAGTCACAGGTTATGCTCCCGGCTTTATCGGCTGTTAACCTTACTATTATGACCTGGTCAGTGAAAGATGAAAAAATTTCTCTCTTGTATGCAATATTGCCAGTATTATAATGAATTGTAGCCAGCGCGTTTGAAATATTCAACTCACGATAATATCCGGTATAAGCTTCATGGCCCGGAAAATTAATAATCAGGCTGCCAACTGGTTGATAGGGCATTCCGTCGTTAGGAGCGACCATTTTCCTGTCAGCAAGTTCCTGAGCACTTTCATATTTCCCTTCAAAGATCAGCCGGCGTAACTCGGGAATAATACGCCGGGCTTCCGGATTGATATTGTTGTTCGGACCCCCGGCCCAGACAGTCTCTTCATTAAGCTGGAGCACCTCTTTACCGGGTGTGCCGAATATCATGGCACCAATACGGCCGTTTCCGACAGGCAGGGCTTCATTCCAGTTTTCGGCAGGCCGGGTATACCATAGCTTCATATTTTCCTGTTCTTCAACCTGATTTCCGCATGAGGCGAGAAGAACGAACCAACCAATGAACAGACAATTTCTCATAGAATAATAAGTATTAATATAAATAATTACACAATTTGATTATTTGCAGAAACGCTTCCGCCGGCTCTCTTTTTTAAAGAAGAATCCCGTATTATAAGTGATGAATTTAAAATAACAGTTTTCATTGCCTGTAAAGATCCCCGGCCGGTCAGATGACTTATCAGTCTGCCGGCAGCCTTTTCCCCCATCTCATACCCCCTGTAATCAACCGTGGACATATTTGGTTCGATAAGACCGGTAACAGGATCATTGTTAAATCCTACTATGGCAATATCCTGTGGGATCCTTAATCCGTTTTGTTTTAAGACCTTCATACAACTTGCTGCACAGGTATCATTGGCAGCAAAAATACCATCAGGCAAGGGCTTCATTTTCAGGATCTTTCCCCCTGCTTCCAAACCTGCCTGAATGCTTAGATCATTGATGATAATATTTTTTTCACGATAAAGGATGCCATGCTTTACCAGTGCTTTTTTATAACCTTTTAACCTGTCGGCATAAACATTCCTTTTCGTGTTTCCCGTGATATGTATGATATTACGGCATCCCTGATCAATCAGGTGGACTGTGGCTTCAAATGCAGCTTTGGAATTGTCGATCACGATACGGGTACATTCTTCGTTGCCGCTTACCCTGTCAAAAAAAACCACGGGTATTCCTTTCTTTATAAAAGGATCGAAATGTGCTGTGTTATCCGTATCATAAGCCAGGGATGCAATTAATCCGTCAACACGGTTGTAAAGGTTGCTTGTATTTTCAATTTCTTTTTTTGCCTGTTCAAGTGATTGGCAGATTATAAGATGATAGCCTTGTTCCGAAGCTGCTCTTTCCATACCTGCAAGGGCTGATGACATGAAATTACTGTTTAACCTTGGCACTATCACACCTATGGTATCGGTCTTTTGACGGCGCAGGTTACTGGCAAAGGTATTGGATCTGTAACCCAGTTCTTCTGCAAGATCCCTGATCTTTTTCTTCGTGTTTTTACTTATGGATGGATGATCCTTCAATCCCCGGCTGATTGTAGCCGGGGAAACATTAAGTTTTCGCGCGAGATCGTATATAGTGTATTCTTTTTTATTGCTCATGGCATCCTTTATCCTTCGGTATTAAAGCAAAAGTATGAAAAAAGCAACAAATCGGACTTTATGGACAGACACTATTTAAAGTTTGTCAATAAATTCTTAGTGTTTGTTCAGAATGTTCGAGATCAAGGCGCGTGAACATTTTAAACAGCGGTATACTAAAGTATTTGAGGATTTAAAATGTGAGCAGCAACGCAGATATCGGACTTTATGGACAGACACTATTTGATTCCCTTATGATACTCCTGTAGTGATTTAACAGGAGCTTTCCCGTTTCTTCTGGCTTTAATACCCATTGCAGCTGCTCTGGCTGCTGAAGTAGTAGTAATATAAGGGATGCCGTGTTTTATGGATTCTTTTCTTATGTATGAATCGTCAACTTCACTGTATTTTCCTTTCGGGGTATTTATTACAAGATGTATTTCCCTGTTTTTTATAGCATCAATTATATTGGGCCTTCCTTCGTTTATTTTTTTTATCGCAGATGATGGTATTCCTTTTTCAGAAAGGAACCCGTGTGTTCCTTTTGTTGCCAGTATTTTAAAACCAAGTTTAACGAGACTTTCGGCAGCCTCTGTAATGCGGGATTTATCCCTGTCGGCAATGGTGATAAGCACTGTACCTTCCAGTGGCAGCGAAGTTTTTGTAGCCTCCTGCGACTTGAAAAATGCCAGTCCGTATGATTCTGCCAGACCAAGCACCTCTCCTGTGGATCTCATTTCAGGGCCCAGTAAAGGATCAACCTCCGGGAACATGTTAAATGGCAATACGGCTTCTTTCACACCGAAGTGACCGAATGTTTTGTTAACAAGGCCAAAATCCCCCAGGCTTTTACCCATCATTATCTCAGTAGCGATCTTTGCCATGGGGATGTTGCATACTTTGGATACAAGAGGAACAGTGCGCGAAGCGCGGGGATTAGCTTCCAGGATAAAAACCCTGTCATTATGTATAGCATACTGAATATTCATAAGCCCGGTAACCTTTAGCTCAACGGCTATCTTTCTTGTGTATTCGTAAATAGTTTCTTTGTGTTTATCAGGGATATCAACCGGAGGAATAACACATGCCGAATCTCCGGAATGGACACCTGCATATTCAATGTGTTCCATGATAGCAGGGACAAAAGCGGTTTTCCCGTCAGAGATCGCATCAGCTTCGCATTCAAGGGCATTTTCAAGGAATTTATCAATAAGAATAGGACGCTGGAGGGATACATCCACAGCAGCTGTAATATAATGTTCGAGCATATCACGGTCGAGTACTATTTCCATTGCTCTTCCGCCCAGGACATATGATGGTCTTACCATAAGCGGATATCCTATCCGGTCGGCAATTTTTAGTGCTTCTTCGAGAGTGCTCGCCATGCCTGACTCGGGTTCGGGGATGTCCAGTTTCTCCATTACATTCCTGAAGCGGTCACGGTCTTCGGCCAGATCGATCATATCCGGAGAGGTGCCGAGAATAACAGCCCCGGCATTTTCAAGTTCGGCAGCTATATTGAGGGGTGTCTGGCCGCCAAATTGAACAATGATTCCTTCAGGCTTCTCCTTGTTGTAGATGCTCAGTACATCTTCAACTGTAAGGGGTTCAAAATAAAGCTTGTCAGATGTATCATAATCTGTCGAAACAGTCTCAGGATTACAATTAACCATGATAGATTCGTAGCCTGCTTTACGCAGTGAGAAAGCAGCATGCACACAGCAATAATCAAATTCAATTCCCTGGCCTATCCGGTTAGGGCCGCCACCCAGCACCATGATTTTTTTTCTTTTACTCACCTCAACTTTGTCAGCCGCGTTATAGGTTGAGAAATAGTAAGCGGCATTTTCCACTCCGCTTACGGGGACCGCCTCCCAGGCTTCCGGAAGCCCTGTTTGTAAGCGCTTTTCACGGATATGGTTTTCAGGCACATGTAACAGTTCTCCGAGATATTTGTCTGCAAAACCGTCTTTCTTGGCTCTGACAAGCAATTCACCGGGAAGTTCCCTGCCACGATAGCCGAGTATCTCTTCTTCAAGTTCGACCAGCTCTTTCATCTGAGCGATAAACCATGATTTAATGTGTGTTATTTCGTGTAGTTCCTCTATGGTGGCTCCTTTACGGAGGGCTTCATACATCATGAACTGACGCTCACTTGTAGGGGTGTTCAACATAGATAGCAATTCTTTTTTTGATTTGCTGTTAAAGTCTTTTGCGAATCCCAGTCCGTAACGATTGATCTCCAGTGAACGAATAGCCTTGTGCAGGGCTTCCTTGTAATTTTTACCGATGCTCATCACTTCACCAACTGCACGCATCTGCGTCCCGAGTTTATCCTCAACACCGCGGAATTTTTCAAATGCCCATCTGGCAAATTTAACAACCACATAATCGCCCGAGGGGGTATACTTTTCAAGGCTTCCATCCCGCCAGTAAGGGATTTCATCAAGTGTCAGCCCGCCTGCAAGCAGTGAAGATACAAATGCAATAGGAAAACCTGTTGCTTTTGAAGCAAGGGCTGACGATCTTGATGTGCGCGGGTTGATCTCTATAACTACCACACGTCCTGTCTCCGGGTCATGTGCAAATTGAACATTGGTGCCACCGATAACTTCAATGGCTTCAACTATAGCATAAGAATATCTCTGTAACTTTTCCTGCAGCTCTGAAGAAATGGTCAGCATGGGAGCGGTACAAAATGAATCTCCTGTATGTACACCCATTGCATCCACATTTTCAATGAAACAGACAGTTATTTTTTGGTTTTTCGAGTCACGAACAACTTCGAGCTCCAGTTCCTCCCAGCCCAGCACCGATTCTTCAACCAGTATCTGATGTACCATGCTTGCTGCCAGTCCTCGTGCAGCAACAATCCGGAATTCTTCCACATTATATACCAGGCCGCCACCGGTACCCCCCATCGTGTATGCAGGTCTGATCACAACCGGGTAGCCCAGCTCGTTCGTGATTTTTTCTGCTTCTTCAAGGTTATCAACAGCCTTACTCCTCGGCATTTCTATACCCAGCTTGTCCATTGTAGTTTTAAAAGCAGTGCGGTCTTCACCACGTTCAATTGCATCTATATTAACTCCGATCACTTTAACATTGTATTTATCCAAAACACCGGAACGGTGTAATTCGGATGACAGATTGAGCCCGGTTTGCCCGCCCAGGTTGGGTAATAATGCATCAGGTTTTTCTTTGGCGATTATCTCTTCCAGCACTTTTGCGTTCAGAGGTTCAATATAGGTATAGTCAGCCATCTCAGGATCGGTCATAATGGTGGCCGGATTCGAATTAACAAGGACAATCTCATATCCCAACGACCTGAGCGCCTTGCATGCCTGCGTGCCCGAATAATCAAATTCACACGCCTGTCCGATAATAATAGGTCCCGATCCGATGATCAGCACTTTGTGTATGTCTTCTCGTTTTGCCATAGTAACTTTTACAGTGAGTTTCCGTTATAATGATAAATAGCATGTATTATTAGTGCGTCAGGTTTGGTCCAAATGCAGGGCATCGAAAGCTGAAGGTGTATTTGCTTCGCGCAAAGCTTTCATAACGAAGCATATGCCCTTAAACTGGCACACTTTGTAAAAATTAATGAAAAATTATTTTCACGACTCTGTTTGTTATTTTAATGTTTTTCAATATATTAACATATATTATTAGTTATTTTCATGAACCCTTAACCAGTCGAAGCCAATAATGCAGGATAGGAAGCTGAATTTTATCATGCAGGGCTTACTATTAATAAATAATATTAAATCGCGACAAAATAAGGAAAATTATCAGGCATCTGAAATTATTTGTGCAAATGAGTATAAAATAGTTATTAACTGTTATATTAACAAGGCTGCCGGCCGGCAATATATTTAATTGTTTAATGTAAAACCGGTTAATGAATATCTGAAAAAGATAAGGATATGATTATGAATAAAAACAATATATGAAAAAAGGGGAAAGGCCAATACGTATATTATTTCTTGAAGATCTTCCTGCAGATTGCGAAATCGCCCGGCATGAAATTGAAAAAGCAAACATTGATTTCAACTATAGGTTAGTTGAAAGGGAGGATGAGTTTAGAAAAGAGCTTAAGGATTTTAATCCTGATATCATCGTGTCAGATTATTCCATGCCTTTATTTGATGGGATGGCCGCACTGGAAATTACCAAATCTATTGCCCCGTTTACCCCTTTTGTTATGCTTACCGGCTCAATGAACGAGGAAACTGCAGTTGCCTGTATGAAAGCTGGTGCCAATGATTATGTTATCAAAGAACAGATCAAGCGACTACCTTTCTCTATTATTGAGGTAATTGAGAAATCGAGGGTAAGAAAAGAAAAGGAAATAATTGAAAAGCAATTGCAGGAAAGTGAGAAACATTTCCGGACCCTTGCTGATTCTGGACAGGCACTTATTTGGACAACAGGGGTGGATAAAAAATGTAATTATATTAATCAGCCATGGCTTAACTTTACCGGCAGAAAACCTGAACAGGAATTGGGTGACGGCTGGACGGAGGTAATTCATCCGGATGACAGGGATCAATTTATTGAGCGATATTCAAAGGCTTTCGACCGTCGTGAAAATTTCAGCATTGAATACCGCCGCCTGCACCATGCCAGAGGTGAATACAGATGGATGCAGGATGACGGTACGCCACGCTATAACAGTGACGGTGAATTTATCGGGTATATAGGGCATTGCTTTGATATTACCGAACGCAAACATACTGAAGAAAAACTGGAATATGAACGTCATCTCAGCAAAAATTTAATGGACAACATACCTGACAATATTTATTATAAAGATATAAAATGCCGCTTTATCAGGATAAATATGGCACAAGCAAAACGTTTCGGCCTTAAGGATCCTGAGCTTGCAATTGGAAAGACAGATTTCGATTTCTTTGGTAAGGAACATGCAAAAAAGGCATTTCTTGATGAACAAAACATTATCAAAACCGGCGAATCCGTCATCGCGGTTGAAGAAAAGGAAACATGGCCGGACGGGTCGATAACATGGGTTTCAACTACTAAAGTTCCTTTTCGCGACAATAAAGGTAAAATCATCGGTACTTTTGGAATTTCAAGGGATATAACCAGGCGTAAGATCGAAGAGAACGTACAACATATGCTGTATGAAATTGCAAATGCCTCTGTAAGCTCAACAACTTTTGAAGATTTGCTGTTTTTTGTACGTGAGAAGCTGAGCCATGTGTTTGATACCAAAGGGTTTTTGGTTGCCCTTTATAATCCTGAAACGGGTATGCTCAATAAGGTTCTTTATGATAAAAGTATTGATAATGATACCGGGAGGAAAGCTGATAAGTCGCTTGCCGGGTATGTGATAAAAACCGGCAGAAATCTTTTGCTTTGTAAAAGCGATATTCCGGTGTTTGCTGCCCGTAACAAAATAAAATTTACTGGTCCGCCTGCAGCATGTTGGCTTGGCATACCAATTATGGTTGACAGGAAAGCCATCGGGATTATGGTGCTTCAAAACTTTAATGATGAAGGGGCTTATAATCAGGAAACAGCGAGACTTATGGGGATGATAGCCCATGAGCTTGCCATCGTAATTCAAAGAGCAAATATGATACGTGATCTGATCGCCGCCAAAGAAAAAGCCGAAGAAAGCGACCGCCTGAAATCAGCATTCCTGGCCAATGTCAGTCACGAAATTCGCACCCCTATGAATGGGATCCTCGGCTTTTTGGATTTACTCAGAGAACCTGAACTAAATGATGAGCGGAAAAATAAATATATTGATGTGGTTAATAAAAGTGCCCGCCGGCTGCTAAATACCATCAATGACATTATTGAAACATCCAAATTAGATACAGGGCAGAAAGAAGTGAAATTGGAAGGTGTAGATATTCCATCCCTGTTGCAGTCACATTATGACTTTTTCAATCCTCTTGCCACGGAAAAAGGCCTGAGCCTGAAGATCGCTGAACGGGTTGAGAACGATAAAGCGCTTGTACTGTCAGACATAAACATTCTTGATAGCATTTTTAATAATCTGATAAATAATGCTATAAAATTTACAAACATTGGCAGTATTGAAATAGGAAATTATATTAAGGATGATTCGATGGTTTTTTATGTAAGGGATACAGGCATAGGTATACCTTCGGATAAGCATGATGTTATTTTTGAGAGGTTCGTGCAGGCTGATCTTAACATGACGCGCGAGCATGAAGGCTCGGGACTGGGGCTTACTATTACCAAAGCTTGTGTTGAAGCTCTTGGCGGGCAGATCTGGGTACAATCGGAAGTTAATAAAGGTAGTACTTTTTCATTTTCGATCCCATTGAAATATTCCGGCAAAAAATCAAAAACCAAAGAGACGGTCCCCCCCCGGTTATGTAAACTAAAAGGAGACCTTAAAGTTTTGGTCGCGGAGGACGATGAAACAAGTTATCTGTATTTTGAAACAATACTGGAAAATGAGGGCCTCACTTTGCTGCATACTGTTAACGGAAAAGATACTGTTGCGGCATTACATGAAAATCCTGATATATCGCTTGTATTTATGGATATTAAAATGCCTGGTATGGACGGACTTGAAGCAACAAGGCAAATAAGGCAGTTTAACAAAACCATCCCTATCATTGCCCAAACGGCATATGCCATGGCCGGTGACCGCAATAAAGCCATGGAAGCGGGATGCAACGATTATTTATCCAAACCGGTGAACCATGACGAACTTATCAGGATCATTGATAAATACACACGGCAGAAATAGCAACAAAACATTGAAAGAACATAAATTTAACGTGTTATCTCTGTCATTATAAAATATCATCATGGGTAGGCTTTATTGGTGTATATATTTAGCCTGCATGAATAATGCAGGTTAGGTTTGTTTTGCAGGCGCAGAGGATCTTTTCATAATCCCGGTGAAGTAAAGGACAGGGATGCAGTTTCAGATGATTGGAAGTAAGCCTGAAATACTTACTGATATGGGGCAATATAAAGTCAGGGGCCTATATTGGGTATATGATATGCCGGGCCTGTCTGGGGTAATTTCCATATCCATATTTCAACAGGATCGCTGACAGGGCCTGTACCGGAAATGTTTTCTCCCCTTACGGTTATAGTTACACTGCCAAAATAATCCGTTGACCAGTCAACTGTTACCGTTGCCCCTGATCCAGTAATTGTTCCGGCTTCGGGCGGATTAATATACCAGATATAAGAAGTTGCACCTGCAGCTGATGTGGTATAATCTGTATCCTGTGCATCCTGGCAAATAGAATCAGGACCTGCCGGAGTTGCCGGTTTTAAGGGTAAGGGGTTGATTGTAACCGTGGTTGTTATCATATCCGTAGTGTTACATGTCCCTTCGGCACGAACCCAATATTGAGTAGTTGCTGACGGTGCAACAATGATAGTATCACCATCGGGACCCGCAGAACTTGTGCCGGCAGCATCAAGGTACCATCTCCATGATGCTCCTTCACCCAAGCTTCCTCCCCTGATGATTAGAGTATCATTTGTACCCGGAGCTATATTATCATCTGTTTTTGCAATGCTGTCAGCAGTGACAGATTGGGAAAGCACAGACACAATGGTTGTTACGGCAGTAGATGTGTCGCAGTCTCCTTCAGCCCTTAGCCAGTAAGATGTAGGTGTGGCAGGATCAGTATCATATGAATCTCCGGTATGCAGCAGTGAGGAAAACCCTGCATCTGCATACCATCTCCATACGGCATTGTATCCCAATGCTCCGCCATCTGGTGTTAAGGTTTTAATGGTTCCGGGACAGGTAGCATTATTTGTAATACTTATTCCCGCCGGAACTATTGAATTAGGGTTCTCATATATTATCATGCTGTCTGTTTTGCTGCAGGCATTGGCATCCTGAACTGTGATACTGTATTTCCCTCCCGAAAGAGTCAACTGATCTTCAGCACCGGCTACCAGGCCTGAACCGTTAGAGGTATACCAGGTATAATCATAACCGGAAATATCAGTGCCTCCGGAGACAGTTAAGTCAATTATTCCTTCATTCTTGCTTTCACAGGTATTTGTTGTTGTATATTCAATAGTTATCGAATCGGGCTGGGTTATGGTAATGCTGTCACTAAAGGTCACTCCGTTATTATCAATTACAGTAACTTCATATATGCCCGCAGAAAGTCCCGCAGCCACCGAATCAGATTGTGCCAAAGGATCATTCCACTGATATGTGAAGGGAGCAATCCCATAAACAGGTGTAATAGTGGCTTTTCCGTCATAAGCCCCGTAACAGGATATATCCTGACCGTTAAAATCAGAAGTCACTTCAAGATCAGCCGCAATTTCATATGGTACAGGAAGACTAGTGCTATTGTTAAGGTAAAATTCTGAAAATCCGGTAATATCAAATTCCAAATAATATCCGTTTTCATAGTAGTCCCAGTCTTTATTGGTAATATGAATATAATTCAAGCTGTCATTATGATCTGTATTGTCCAGCAAAGAACAATTCTCATTTTTGCCAGTGTATTTTGTAATCCCAAGATCATTGATGGAGGATACATTGATGTCTTCATTTTTTAGTGCCTGCAGTTCATTGGCCAGAAAGTAAAGCCGCATTCTGACAGGCTGGCCGAAAATAAGGTTTTCAGTCATTATTTTAAAGTTACGATCCAGATAATATGAGGGTAATATAGAAAATGGGTCAATTCTTACAGTATTATCATTGATATAAAACTCTGTACTAATTTTACCCAGGGTGTTCCCATTATCTTTTACTGAGGCAACAAGCTGTCCGTTCTTCATTATATGTTGCCATTGATTGGAACCGTTTGATGTAATTGTATCGGCCGATAAACAGGAATTGTTGGTGGACGGAAGATCATATATATATGGTGTGCAACCGGAATAAAGCTGATCTGCTCCGTCACCTTCGCCCCCGGCTGTAATTACTTCAACCGGACAGTTTCCGAATGAGGTGTCTGTTGCAAATCCATTTCCGTCACCGCCAATTGAAAAATAAGTTATTTCGCAGTTTAATATATCCGTATTATGATCAAATCCATCATCTCCCGAGTTAGTATAAATGTTTGTAACTTTGCAATTTTGAAGGGCAGTATCCAGTGAGAATCCGTTGCCGTCACCACCCAACGTAAACAGTGAACTCAGGCAGTTTATAGTGTCACTTGCAAGATCAAAACCATCAGCCCCGGAATTTCTATATACACTTGGCAGCAAACAGTCTTTCCAGGAAGTATCTGCATCAAAGCCTATACCTATACCACCCCTGTAAAGGCAATCAGAAATATAAACGAGGGCCGAATCAATATTCCCCGCGATATCTGTAACAATAACCGTATAATCGTCAACACCGAGGTTATAAACTGTGTCGCCTGTGGATGATGTTATTTTAGGATAGCCTGTGAGGGTATCTCCATTGCTTTTCTTCCAGACATAGGTGAAATCCGGAATGGAACGCCAACCTGGGAATCCGTCAATTATACTGACTATCGCACTACCGTTATTAATCGTTACAGGACAGCTTATTTGTTCAAGGATACCTGCATTGATTACCATGGAATCATACAGGCAAGGGATCTCATATATCATATCAAAACCGTCAGATCCGTCACCCTTAAATATGTTCGGAAGGGTACAAATTTGACAGGCTGTATCCGTGGAAAAGCCGTTTCCTTCTCCTCCGCTTGTAAACAATATTGATTCACAATTGATAATATCCTGATTATGATCAAAACCATCAGCCCCTGAATTTGCATATATGCTTATGGGTGCGCAGTTTTCATTACTCGTATCACTGGAATAACCATTTCCTTCCCCTCCCACAGTGAATAATGACGAATAGCAGCTCAGAACCAGGGCATCATGATCAAATCCGTCATTTTGCGTACCGGAATAGATATTAAGAGGCAAACATTGATGGTAGATACTATCTGTGCCAAAACCACTGCCATCACCACCAACTGAAAATAACAGCGATTCACAGGGATACATATCTTCCACCATTCCATAGCCGTCGGCTGTTCCTCCTGTATAAAGAGGTGGAGACAGACAACTATTAGTAAATGTATCAACAGAGAAACCATTTCCGTTGCCTCCTGTCGAGGACATGAAATTATTACATGTTTCAATATTTGTACCGTCATCGAATCCGTCCTGTTCAGTTCCTTTGTAAACTGAAGATATTTGACAATCCTTCTTTGTCTCGTCAAATGCAAAACCCGGACCTTCACCGCCTCTGTACAGGCAATCATTTATATAAAGATGAGCAGAATCGACATTAAGATTTGCATCAGAAACAATGATTGTATAAAGGCCCGGTGACAGATCTGTTACAGTATCATTTGCGGATGATTTTACTGCCGGATAGCCTGTAAGTGTATCACCTGCTTCATTTTTCCATATATATGTATAATCCGGGGTTGAATGCCAGTAAGGATATTCATCAGGTATGCTGACTGTAGCAGTACCCTGAGAAGGAGATGTGCAGGATGGGTGAGAAATAACAAACACTGTAATGACCATGGAATCTTTGGGACAAAGGCTGTGAAAAACCGGGGAGAAACCATCCTGCTGATTACCCTGGAAGACATTGGAGACAGGGCATATTTGTAAAAAAGAATGAGCAGAATATCCATTGCCATTTCCTCCAACTGAAAATAAACGGGATTGACAATTCTGAAAGGTATATTGATATCCAAATCCGTCATCTCCGCTATTTGTATAAATGCTTGTTAAGTTACATATTATTGTTTGCTCAAAGTTGGAATAACCTGATCCGTTACCACCTGAATATTGCCCGAATAATTTACCCTGGAAATAAAATGAGAGAAATATTACCGTAAGCAGTAGAAAGTGATATTTTGGATATCTATGCATTAAAAGCTATATCAGACCAAATGGTATTCATTTGATGATCATTTTTTATACTGTGGCATACAATAATCTTTATGCACAATTTGCAAATCTTCAATGATTATTTGGAAACAAACCTGCCTCCACGGCCACCTGTAAAATCATATCGTTGCGTGGTAGGATCCCAGCCGTTTCTGTAAGAGATGGTTACTGCAACTTCATTAGCCTCTCTCCAGTCGCCTCCCCTGTAATACATATATGTTTGTGTAGTACCTGTTCCATCTTCACCTTGTGGCCAGCTTGACTGGTTGGCATCGCCCGTTTCGTTTAATAGTCCGTCACCTGCTTCACCTCCAAAATTATCATCGCTGGTAACGTTATTCCATATTCCCATATATGGTTCCCTGATATTTCCCGATAATTCGTAGATCCCATAAAATGATGCTCCGCACGAATATCTGTCAGGTGTAGTTGTATTGGCAGCAAACCCACATCTCATGGGTCCCCCGACAGATGCATTTTCATTGTATACACAAATACCATCCCCGGAATTGGAGGGGGCTTCCATTGGTGTTCCGGGATCTGTCATTCCTGTGACTTCGGTGATTGTTGCCGTACCCCATGCTTTCTGATATGTATAACCGTAAGATCCCATGAAGGGTCCTCTTGCTATTTTTTCATATTCAAATTCCGTTAAGGGGCGCAGAGCTGCCCAGTCAAGATATGCAGTCACATCATGTGCGCTTAAATAGTTACATGCTATATTTGCACCATCATCATTTTCGTTATATACCCTGTTTCCGTTATAGTCCATTTTGAACTCTACCGGTTCTCCTCCAACCGGGATAATCGGCTCGCAAACAATTGCATTACGGTACTGCCGTGAAGCATTATCCGACATTACATACACATTGGAAACATTTGAAGTAGCGGGTGTAATTGCGGTTGCGATCCTGTAGTTTTGAGAGGAACGGCTTAATGTATTGATAAACTGCATATATTGTTCCTGTGAGATTTCATATTTCATGGCCCAGAAGGAATCGAATCCTATGGGAAAATTATTATTGATATTTGCAGAGCCGCCTGAATATGGGGTAAGCTGGTATCGCCCTCCGCCCCCGGCTAAAATGTCCATTGCACTATTGTCGATATAAACCGGCTTATTATTATCAGCCGGATTCCTGAAATAATAATTGCTAATCCCATCTCCCAGGTAAAATGGCCCTTCAGGGATTTTTACCATTTCAATAGCAACAACCTGTATATCATAACTATTAGTTAAAGCATCCTCAGCGGGGGAGTGGTCTCCTGATTTCCATAATATGGATACTGAATCGGCAATAACGGTTCCAATCCTGTCCCCCGCGGGCTGAAAGATAAATATCCCCATACCCCTGTCTGTACCGGAGATATTTGTCAGTCCAACCTCTTTTTCAAGTGGCATTGAGGAGCCATCGACACTTGATGTATAAATGGTGTGATCGGCGGTGGTTGTACTGATCCAGCAGTGCCTGTAATCGCCGGGATTGCCACTGGCTTTTTCCAGGCAATCCCGGTATTTGATAAATACCCATACACCGTCGTAATTTTCAGGTTCCTGATTATCAATACGCCAGCTATCGTCCCACCTGAGGTCAAAGGTGATACGGTGGTTATTTGCATCTATATTATACTGGTTTACATTTGTTACCTGCACATTGGATGAATAAGAGGGAATACTTATTCCAATAATTATTAGCATGCTGAGTGAATGAATTATTCTTTTCATAATGGTCATTTTTAACTATTATTTATCTGCCGCCGCGACCTCCAAAATATTGTTGTCTATCCGATACATAGGTATCATTATCGTAATATTGCTCTTCATCTCTTCTTGAAACATGATTATATCCGCTGCCATGTGCCCAGCTTCCCCCTTTGGGAAGTGAAATGGCAAAATCGGCATCTGCGGTGTTAGGGGGCCAGCCTGGTATGTTATGATATCCGTCAGCAGATAAATCACCATTTCCGGTAGCACCGTCAAACAAATCGGTTATAGCAGGATCGTTATATATACTGATGTATGGTTCAACAACATTACCGGTTAAATCCATCACACCGTAATAAGAGCATCCTGCCTCCGCCCGGTTCGTGTTGGAGGTAGCTGCAAATCCTACCCTCATGGGGCCCGATGCTCCTGCTCCCCCACCACCGTGATTACATAGCCCGACCCCGGAAGCTATAGCCCTTTCATTAGCCATGCCTGAATTTACAATGCCCTGTATCTCCGTTATTCCTACACTTCCCCAGGCATATTCATTCAATTGTGGATATATTGGGCCACGGCAGGCCTTTTCATATTCCATTTCTGTTAGGGGCCGAAGTGCAGCCCAGTCGAGATAAGCAAAAACATCCCTGAGCGAGAGATAATTGCATGCTATACCAAGTCCATCTTCAGATTCATTATAGGTATTGTCATTGTCAAGGTTCACGTAAAACCTGTCGGTTCGCTTGTCACCCTGAGGATCAAGGAGAATGGCCTGACGATATTGAATACCTCCATTATTACTCATCACGTAATTCCTTGCTGTCATTGTAAACAGGTCATCAGTAGTTCGTTCCTGGGCTTGTGAAGGTGTGAGGGTATTCAGAAATTCGGCATATTGTTGCTGGGTGATCTCGTATTTCATGATCCAAAAAGTGTCCCAGCCTTTTGGAAAGTTGACATTTACATTGCCTGCGGCAGGGTCGATATCTCTGTTATTGATACCTGAAACACTGAAGGAAGCCTCACTGGTTACCAGGTAGGGGCTATTACCACTATTCTGAAAGCAATTATTGCTGGCCGCATCACCTAAATAGAAATCCCCCTGGGGAATATTTACCATTTCAATTCCAAATACCTGCACATCATAGTTATCAGCCATATCGATCTCAGACATTTCACCTGCCTGGGATGTTTTATCCCAAAGGAGAGTAACAGACGTTGAGATATTTGCTGCTTCCGTCACATCATTGGTCTGATAGATAAAAATACCCATTCCCCTGGGTGTACCTCCAACAAGGGATGTACCCACCTCAATTGTTAATGCTTCTCCCCCCGGGGTTGAGTTGGATACTGTATGATCGCCTGAATTCGTACTTAGCCATGCATGGGAGAATCCTGATGGTGATCCAAGGTTCTTTTGCGTACATTCTCTTACTTTGACAAATATCCATATCCCATCATAATTGTGTGGCTGAGATATAGAAGTTCTCCAACTATTCTTCCATGACAGATCAAAATAAATAGTTTGGATCCCGTCGTCATAATTGGCATTGGTAATTGTTAAATCATTTGCATGCAGTGAAATGCTAAAGATGCATATCATTTGCAGGAAAAGCAGTTTATTCATAATAGTATAATTTTAATAATTATCTTGGTTATTTATTTACTGACGTATCTTCCTCCGCGGCCGCCCGAGTAATTATGTCTGTTGTCATTTGCATTATAGGGTTGTCTGCTTGAAATATTAATATAATAATTCACATTAGTGGACTGAAAGCTTCCGCCCCTGTAAAGCAAATAACCGTTTCCGTCTGCTGTGCCGTCAATCCCCTGAGGCCAGGTTGTCTGAGTGGCATAACCGGAAACCACGTCAATCAGACCATCACCCGATTCACCCTGAAAATCATCCGCGTAAGTTGCACCACGCGCGATACTCATATATGGTTCGGAAACATTACCTGAAAGTTCATAAACGCCATAATAGGAAGCACCACACTGGTATCTGTCCTGGGTTGTGGGTTTAGCTGCAAAACCACAACGAAGGGGGCCGGTAACCGAACCGTTATTATTATATACACATATTCCTTCTCCCGTGTTGCTGGATGTCTCGTCAGGTTCGCCGGGATTGGATATTCCTGTAACCTCGGTTATTGATGCATTTCCCCAGGCCTTTTGTTCGGTGTAGCCATAGGATCGTGAATGCGGTCCGCGGGACATTTTTTCATATTCAAATTCAGTAAGAGGACGTAATGCTGCCCAATCGAGATAGGCAAGCAGGTCATATCCGCTGATATAGTTACAGGCAATGTTTGCTCCGTCATCAGTTTCATTGTAGGTCCTGTTACCATTATAATCCATTTTGAAGCGCAGTGGTTCGCCTCCGACAGGAACAGTCGGTTCCACCACAATACCGTTTCGCGAGTCGATAGATGAAGAATTTGACATGACAAAGGTGTTTGTTACGCTTGATGTAGCACTGGTAATATTTGTCGCTATGCGGGTATTTTGTACTGACCTGTTAAGAGTATTTAAGAACTGAAGATATTGTTCCTGTGATATTTCATATTTCATTACCCAGAAGGCATCATAACCGTTGGGAAAATTGTTGGAAATATTCGGGCTGGCATCTGACGGGTTAAGCCTTGAATAATATCCATTACTCTCTGCCCTGATGTTCATCGCCCCGGAGGTTATTTGTACAGGGTCTGTGCCGATGGCAGCATCGTAAAAGCGGTACCGGCTTATGCCGTCCCCAAGATAAAAACTGCCGTCAGGTACATAAACCATTTCAATTGCATTTACCTGAATATCGTAGTTATTAGTCAGGCAATTTTCGGCCGGACTGTGTTCTGAAGTTTTCCATAAAAGTGAGATTGTTGTGGCATTGACATCACCGATAAGATCTCCCGGGGGCTGATAAATAAAGATACCCATGCCACGGTCGGTTCCGCTTATATTGGTAAGTCCTACATCCACCTGAAGAACTGCAGGTGATCCGCCTACAGTAGCGGAAGTAATTGTATGATCTGTTGATGTTGTGCTAAGCCAGGCATGTTTATAATTACCAGGATTGCCTGTTGCTTTTTCCAGGCAGTCGCGATATTTAACAAATATCCAGACCCCGTCGTAATTGTAAGGCTCATTATTGTCCTGTCGCCAACTGTCCTCCCAGCTAAGATCAAATTCAATCCGGTGATTATCAGCGTCTACATTGACCTGGTTAACATTGCTTAACTGAACATTTGTGGCGTTTACCCTGAATACGGACAGAAAAGTAATGGTACAAATAAATGTTATTGTTTTCAATCGCTTCATAATATGATTGTAATTAATTTGTATTAAACGGGTTTATCTTCCTCCTCTTCCTCCGCCGTAAATATTTCTGCTGGTTACGTATCCCTGAGAATCGTACCGGTAATTCGATCCTCCATCGAGCCGGCGGTCGGATACTCTCAAATGTACCTCTCCACGGTTGGAATTACCTCCTTTTGCAATAAAATGGCTGACATCAGCATCTCCCGTGTGGGAAGGCCATCCGGATACATTATGAAAACCATCTGAATCCAGTTCGCCATCACCGCTTGAGCCGTCGAAATTATTGCTGTATGAAGGATCAGCATAAAAGCTTATGTATGGCTCGTGCATATTGCCCGACAGATCCATTACACCATAATAGGCTGCTCCTGCCCTGTATCTGTTTGTACTGTTGGTGGCAGCGTAACCGCATCGCATAGGGACATTTCCAACAGCACCTCCATAATTGCACAGGCCAATGCCTGAGTTGGAAGCCATCTCATTTGGACGCCCTGAATTAATAATAGCTGAAACCTGTAGTTCGGATCCATTGCCCCAGGCATTCTCATTAAGAATTGGAGATATTGTTCCCCTGCATGTTTTTTCATACTCAAGTTCGCTAAGGGGCCTTAAAGCAGCCCAGTCCAGGTAGGCCAAAACATCACGGAGCGAAATAAAATTGCAGGCTATACCTCTGCCGTCATTAATTTCATCAATGATATCATTATCGTTAAAGTTAACACCAAATTTATCAGTTCTGCGGTCTCCCGTAGGGATAAAGCATATTGACTGCCGGTAGTAAACATCATTACGATTTGACATTACATACCTTTTTCCACTTATCGTAAATATCTCATCCTGGGTCCTGTTTTCAACCTGTTGGTAGGTTAATGTATTAAGAAATTCAGCATATTGTGACTGAGAGATCTCGTATTTCATAATCCAGAATTCGTCATACCCTTTGGGGAAGTTCGCATTGACGGAGGATCCTGCAGGATCTCCGATACTGCGGTTATAGGTATCAGATACAGTGAATGAATTTTCCGATGTAACCTGGTAAGGTGTACCTGTTCCTCCGGTGAAATCGTAAAAGCAGTTCGCACTTCCACCGTCTCCGAGATAATATGGTGCCTGCGGAATATTTACCATTTCAATACCAAACACATTAACATCATAATTTTTTGCCAGATCAATTTCTGCCATCTGTCCTGCCTGGGCAACCTTATCCCAAAGCAGGCTTATTGAGGTTGTAATGTTTCCGGTGCCTCCGTCGGCAGTCTGGAAAATAAATACGCCCATTCCACGCGGTGTGGCTGCAATATCGGTTGTGCCTACTTCTATGCTAAGTGCCTCGCCATTGGGAACTGAGTTAGTTGCCGAATGATCACCTGTGCCGGTGCTTATCCAGGCATGTGTATATCCCGAGGGATTTCCCAATACCTTTTGAGTACATTCACGTACTTTAACAAATACCCATATGCCATCATAATTAAATGGAATATCTGAGGTTCGTCTCCATGAATTTTCCCACGACAAGTCAAATGTGATCTGATTGGTAGCATCATCGTAAACAACATTAGTAAGGGAAAGATTATTGGCTTTTATATTATAAAATGCCAGTGAAATGAAAAAGCATACAATATATCTAAATGCTGTCATAGTAAACAGGTTTTAGTATTTCCATAATTGGTGATAAATGTATTTATGTGCAGGCTTATCCCCGGATCTTGATCTTTCTGAACAGACACATGTCCGGTTAGACATTTTGCTAACTTTATTGACAGACACTATTTAGTTTGTTTTTTTAAAATATTATACTGAATAATGAACGACTATTGATTTCTTACGTCGATTTTTTATTTAGGTTGTTGCTTTTTGATTAATAATGAAACTGCAGGATTGAATGATCGTTGAAACTTTGTTGTGATTTCTCCGGCATATCATTTCTAATCTGATTAGCACGTATTATTTATGCGGCAGCTTTGGTTAAGAAGCAATGCATCAAAAGCTGAAAATATATTTCAACATATTCTCATTCATTTTTACGAAGTATTAGCCCGGCGAAGCAAATAAGGCAGGTTCGATTAGTTATTTCCGTATAATTCTTTGTCATGTGGCTCATCTTTATGTACCGGGTTTAGTTATTCTTCCCTGATCAATTGCAATTCCTGTTGCAGTTCAGCTATTATTTGTCTCAATTCTTGAATTTCTTGTTTGCAACGTTCATTTTCGATTTGCAGCTCGATTATTCTCTCCTTCTCCTCATTCGATTTTTTTTGGATATGGCCATTTAATTGTACAATATGATCTTCCAGGATGTCTTTTTCGGCCAGCAATTCTTCAATTCTGCTTTTAAGGTTTTGAATATTCATATTGGCTGACTGCATTTCTGTTTTGGTATTTTCGAGTTCCGTCTCATACTGCAATTCCATAGCTTGAAG
The DNA here is from genome assembly GCA_964492185.1 of uncultured Bacteroidales bacterium. Classification (GTDB taxonomy): domain Bacteria; phylum Bacteroidota; class Bacteroidia; order Bacteroidales; family UBA10428; genus JAFGSZ01. Next base: position 44,409 of record CAZBJH010000016.1, read on the forward strand.
ATGCCCGATTTCTTTCTGTAAGCTCTGATTTTTTTCATTTAGCTTTTCCAACTGCTTTTTAAGTTCTAAAACTTCATTGTGCAGGTCGTTTAATAATTGGGCTGAATCTGGATCCTGCTTTATTAGTTTCCCGTTTTGAGCAAACATAATTTTTTCATAATCATCATGCAGGATTATATCTCTGCCATCTACAGCTTTTTCATGGAATAATGCTGCCAAAAAAAATATGATAAGGAATATCCGCATTTTTTTGTTTTTAAGATATAACAAATTTTCCTGGTATGCAAATAATTATATCAACATCATGCAACGATTAATTATCCAAACCGGTTAATAAAGACGAGCTTATAAGGATCATTGATAAATACACGGGGCAGAAATAGCAACAAAGCATTGAAAGATATAAATTAACGTGTTATCTCTGTCATTATATAATATCACCAGGGGTGGGCTTCATTATTGTATAATATTTAGTGTCTGTCCATAATGTCCGATATCTGCGTTGCTGCTCACATTTTAAATCCT
>CAZBJH010000017.1:0-44845 GCA_964492185.1 uncultured Bacteroidales bacterium
GACTCTATTTAAACTGGTCTATTGGCTTCGCCGGACTATATGTTTATAAAAATTAATGCGAATTATGCAGTATAAAAACAGTTTCAGCTTTCGACAATTCCTACTCAAAACCTGACATGTTAATAATACAATTAATTGCAATTATAAAAATAACCAATAAAATTAAGCAATTTATCTTTCCGGGTGGTTTGATGCGCAATTGATAACAGATCATTGTTCCGGCTGTTCTGTGTAATATAAAAATCTAACTTACCATCTCAGCTATAGCCTCCACCCAGATGGAAGAGTCGTTTAAACTTCTTACCATCACAAGTTCACTACCTCCATGATATTTAAAAATATCTTTATAATCCTGTTCGATCTCAAGGATCGTTTCCAGGCAATCAGCAACAAATGAAGGCGCCGTAACCAATATTTTACGGGCTCCTTTTTTTGCCAGTTCAGTAATTAGTTCATCCGTGAAGGGGGTGATCCAGTCTTTTGTAAGGCGCGATTGAAAAGCGGTTGAATACCTGTCCCCCGGTATGCCTAGTTCGCCTGCCAATAAACGTGTAGTGTCATAACATGCAGCTTTGTAGCAAAATGAACCATGAGCGGGCATCTCTTCATGACAAGTGCATTTGTCACCTCTTATGCCAGGGTGTACCCTGTTGATATGCCTTAGCGGCAATCCGTGATAAGAAAAAACTATATGATCAAAGTCTTCCGTAATATACTCATTGATCAGTGTGGTAAATGACTTAATAAAAGCCGGATGGCTATAATACTGCTGTATAATACGAATAGCAGGTATCACCTGCCAGCTTTTGATCTCCTTAAAAAACTTCTCAAGCACCGATCCTGTTGTTGATGACGCGTATTGGGGAAAAAGGGGGAAAAGGACAATTTTTTCGATAGTACTGTTTTTTATTTGCCTCAATGCTTCCGGTAATGAAGGACTTCCGTACCTCATGGCCGGATAAACCCTGTATCCCTCACCCAGTTTCCTCTGAAGTTTCCCCGACAGGCTGTGCAGATGAAAAATTATGGGTGAACCCTTTTCAGTCCACAACCGCTTGTATGAAGCAGTTGACTTTTTCACCCTGAGGGGAATAATAAACAGGTTGACCAGGATTTTTCGCAGAAGCCAGGGAATATCCATCACCCGCGGGTCGTTTAGTAAAGCTGAGAGATACCGGCGCACTTCTTTCCTGCCCGGCTTATCGGGAGTACCAAGGTTCACGATCACTACAGCTGTTTTTTTCATTTTAACCGGTTTATATTATCAGACCCTAAGAGGGTCTCTGTCAATAAGCATATCCGCAATTTTCCTGCCCTGCTTTACTCTGTCTGCTATTCCTATCCCGTCACGAATGTTCCCCGCTAGCACCAGGCCCTGATATTTTTGTTGTATTTGATCAATGGCTTCAAGGCGGTCTCCACTGTCTTTTTCATATTGTGCAATGGCATTATCATACCTGAATATCCTTAACAGGTCGGGGTTCCCAAAACATTTCAAGGTATCCCGGATCTCCTGTAAGACGATTTGTGTTATCTCACTATCACTCATATCGATTATATCAGGGTTTTTTACGCCACCCAGAAACACTGAAAGAATGGCACCTTTTTCCGGTGCCCTGCCTTCAAAGAGGGTTGACGGGAACAGAATGCCTAAAATCCGGCGGTTTTCCAGTGATGGGATAAGTCCTCCGAAAGCATTGAGTTTTATACCTTCCCAGGAATGATAAGCTGCAACAACCTGCACGACCCCCGCGTAATGCAGGCTTGTTATCCGCTGTAAATCATTTTCATTAATAAAAGGCAGTATAGACGGCAATACATATGCACCTGTTGTTGTAACAATAAATTTTGAAGTGATCTGCACCTCTTTATCATCTTTGTTCCTGAAACGGGTGATAAAACCATTTTTGTCCGGTTTTACCCCAATGCCCGAACATCCGGTAATTATATTCTCCGGCCCTGTTTCATGATACATGCCATCGATCAGTCCTTTCAGCCCGCCTTTAACTGAAAACACTTCCCTCGTGGCTTTCTTTTCAGATTCTGTTTTTGGTTCCTTTCTTTTTTTCAATGCCCCCCTGATAAAACTTCCGTAGTCTTGTTCAAGCTTATAAAGCTTTGGCAAAGCATAACGGGTAACCAGCCTGCCGGGGTCACCGGCATAAATGCCCGATATAAACGGGTCAACGGCATAATCCAGGAAACTGCGGCCTAAACGCCTGACCACCATATCAGCGACAGTTTCCACAGGATTGTTGCCAGGTCTGCGAAAAGGTTCACCCATGATCCGCAGTTTATCTTTCACTGTAAATAACGGAGTGGTCACACCCTGGAAAAAACCGGAGGGCAGCGGGTACCATTTCCCGTATTTTAATATCCATCGGTTGTTGGCTGCCGGATTGGCAATCTCAGGTTTTACAAGGCCGTGTAGATCATCAAACATTGCAACAAGCTCAGGAGTAGATACGGTGCCTGTATTCGGTCCTGACTCATACGTAAATCCATCTTCCTTCACCGTGTTTATTACACCTCCCACCCTATCTTCCTTCTCTATCAGCAATACTTTCTTACCGGCTTTTGCCAGGTAATAACCTATTGTTAACCCGGTAAGTCCGGCGCCGATAATTATTATCTCCGGTTCATTGTTTTTATTCATTTCAAACAGATTTTGAATATTTATTTTCTCCCGGTCCGTATTCAGGATCCAGCGCGGCTGCTATATTTCTGATAAAAAGTGATCCCTGATCCGTTATGATTACTTTATTATCTGCAAATTCAACCAGTCCATCAGCCATAAAGCTGTCGAGCTTATCATCTGAAAATCCTGTTATCTTCTTTATGTTCGTTACCGTGGTGTCAAAAGTACCGGCCAACTGCATAAAGTCGAGCTGTTTATTACACATGAGCCCCGTGATAGCTTCTTTAACCATGATCTGCTTTTTCGACAAAATATACCCTTTCATAACAGGCAGCTTAGCCCGCCCGGCCAATCCGATATATTTGTTCAGCTCTTTGGTATTCTGTGCATATCCCTTTTCAAGCTGACTGATTGCCGAGACGCCAAAAGCATAAACCTGGCCAGTGGTCCGCCTGGTACAATAACCCTGAAAATTACGGTGCAGATGATGATTTTTCAGGGCTACACCAAGCTCATCCGAAGGTAATACATAATGATCGAGGCCGACCGGGATATAACCCGAACGGGTCAACAATTCGCGCGATGCCAGGAACATTTCCGTCTTTTCTTCGGCAGCCGGTATCCCGCGTTTCTCAAGAATTCGCTGGTGCTTCTTCACCCAGGGAACATGGGCATATGAAAAGGTAACCATCCTTTCCGGCCTCATCTGTATTGCCTGTGAAATGGATCCTGTAAAACCGTCAACATTTTGTCCCGGCAAGCCGTAAATAAAATCAAGATTGACCGAAACCGATGTGCCTGCATCTCTTATATGCCTGATAAGATCCCTGACAGGAACAACAGGGGGTTCACGGTTAACTGTCTTCAGAATCCCGGGATCCATATCCTGAATGCCCAGGCTAAATCTGTTAAAACCCGCTTTCAGTAATCTGTCGATCACCGGTTGATCAAGATATGCCGGGTGGCATTCAATTGCGATCTCGGGATCGCTTATAAAAGTAAACTCCCTGCAAATTAATTCATTTATCTCTTCAATATACCTGACATCGATAGAATTGGGTGTGCCGCCGCCATAATGTATTTGCGATACTTTTCTGCTTTTATCTATATGGGGAATAAGACTTCTTATCTCACTTTTAATGGCAGCAATATAATCAGCTACCTGTTTGTTCTCATTAATTTTGCAGGCATGGCAACCACAATAAAAGCATATCCTTCTGCAAAACGGAATATGAATATAAATGGCAATATGGCGTGGTTTACCTTCATTTGATTCCTCAACAAGGCGGATATACTCCGGTTCGGTGAAACCTTCATGAAAACGCGTGGCCGGCGGATAGCTGGTATAACGCGGTACCGGGACATTGTACTTATCAATAAGTGCTTTACTAATGATCATTTTTTCTTTTTAACTAAGGGGTAATTGTAATATATAACGAAAAAGGTAAAGAAGCAAAGTAATATCTCAATTCCGAAAAGGCCTGTATAACCTGTCATATCTCCGGCCTTCCCGCTCAGTACAACAATAATCAGACTGCTTAAGTGTGTTATCACGATCTGCACGGTAAAATCAGTCCCTTCGCTGTTCTCTCTGACCACATCCATGGAAGTGGTGTAAATAATAACAGTGGATAGGCCATAGGCACCCCATAAAAGACAAATGCCGGCATACAACTCCCATAATAAAGGAATTTGTTTTGAAAGATAGAAAAAATATACCGCTGCCAGCAGGTTGATAAACGCGAACAAATAAAACGCATTTTTTCGCCCGGTCTTTTTTATAATATAGCCTGCAATAAATGCACACAAAGCAGCTACAGAAGTACCCACGATTCCTGACATGAATCCGATCTGCTTTACATTATAACCAAGGTCGACCATGTAAGGCTTCAGCATGTCCAGTATCCCTATAATACCGGAATAATAGAAAAGAAGTATAAGCAAACGTTTTTTACGTTCTTTACCGGTAAAAAACAGAAATATATCCTTTATTCTAACTCTCTTTTTTTGACCTTCTGCTATTGCCGGTCCTGCTTTGTAAAAAAACAGCGGAACAATTGCAAAGCCCACAAATGCAGCAAGCAAAAATAACAGATTTTGCCATCCGAAATAATAATATGCAAGCAACAGGACACCTGTACCCAGCAGACTGCCGGCAAAACTTCCTCCCGACTGCATGCTGTTGCCAACACTCCTTTCTTCCGGTTTAAGAATTAAAATTGTAAACCTGTCGGTAGCGATATCCTGGGTGGCTGAAGCAATAAAAGCAATAACCATCAACATGATTATCAGGCTGAAATCCGTTTGCAGATCAAACAATCCTATACTGATAATGATCACCGCGTAAAACAGTTCCGAACCTATTATCCACCCCCTTACCTGTTTGCCGGTACCTGCCCTGTTATCTATAAATGGCGCCCATAAAAATTTAAATATCCAGGGAAGCTTTACCAGTTGCAGCAACCCGATAGATTCAAGCGAATAATGCTCCTGCCTCATTATCACCGGAACAACCGTTGAAAAAAAGCTCATGGGAACCGATTGGGCAATATAAAGACTAAACAGGACCGGGAACTTATGCCAGCTTTTTTCTTTCATCTCTTCATCACCAGTTAACCGACAAATTTAATCCGGCCTGCAAAGGTTTGCCCTTCTGTGCATATGTGTTACCTATAGCCTCAAATAAAAATGAATGATAATCTGTTGCCAGGAGATTCCTTCCCCACAAATCAATCTGAAATATCTTTCCGGTCACCGAAATCATAGCGCTCAACAAACCATAGGTCTTTTCCCTGTATGAATTATCAAGGTCCCAATACATATTACCGTGCTGGTTATACACTGTATTGATCCTTAATTTATCAATTAACTTTATCTTTTCCGGATATATTATTTGTGTTATCATCACTGCCAGGGTATGTCCGGGAATATAAGGTGTATATTTATTATTATAATTGGTTTCCGCATCCTTCACATATTCAAGTACGCGTGAATGGGTGTAACCATATGCTATTACTCCTTCAAAACCATGCACCATCCTGTTCTTTAAAGTAAATTCCACCCCTTTATTTTCCGACAAACCGGCATTATCCAGATAAGACCCCCTTCCACTGGGCACAGTGCGGTATATTTGCTGATCCTTCAAACGGGTATAAAAAAATGCAATATCAGAATAAATAAATTTTTGAAAAAAAGAAGTCTTCAGACCGGCTTCATAATTGTGGCTTGTTTCATTTTTAAACATCAGGTGATCAGGCCGCTCGAAGGTGGAATTAAAACCACCCGGCTTATATCCCGTGGTATATGAAACATATAGGGAGGCATTGTTAAACTGATAATTAAATGCCATTTTGGGCAACAATATATGATCCTGCAAATCCGGATACACGGTATCGGTTACCGGTAAAGCATTACCGGATTTTCTGGCGGTATATGTATATTTCATGCCCGATATCTCATGATCGTACCTGATACCCCCTGTCAGTGACATATTATCTGACATTTTCCAGGTTGACTGATGAAACAGTGCTAATCCAACAATATCCGAATCATATGTTTTCAGGTACCACATATCAGACGGATATACATCAACATCCACACCGGTCTGAAAAAGCTGGGCAAACCCAAACCCGCCAAATAACCAGTTAAGCTTACTATCCCCGGTTGAACGTATGATCAGTTCTTCTGCGATCATGTGCTGTTTTTGCAGCTGCCTGACAAAGTAGAGTGAATCCGCTGTGAAATCCTGATCAATTTTCTGTGCATCGTCCAGGTATTGATAGGATAAGGTGTTGCTTAGCTCCCAGTTATTACCTGAATAATCGATCTTCAGGGCATCAGTCAGCATCATCCTGTTGTATGAACTTCGCTGGTTATAATTGATCTCACCTGCTTTCTTTAGGGAATCATTGTAAAGGGAATAAGGATAACCTCCCTGTATGCTACGCTCAAAACCCGCGATATTTTCAACCGTCAAACGATCTGAAGGGGTATATATCACCTTGTTTCTCAATCCTGATGCATTCAGCTCATCGATCTTTTTATTGGAATAAGTATTTGTATAAAAACCGTCATTATGCTGATAATTTCCTGATAAAGAAAGTGCTAAATTATCGCTCATCCTCATGTAATGTCCGGCATTCACCTTATATGTACCATATCCGGCCGCGGACAAAAAAACATGTGTGCCCTGATAATCAGCAGGCGAGCGTGTGATCACATTGATAAGGCCGCCCATACTGTTACGGCCGTATAATGTTCCCTGGGGACCGCGTAATATTTCTATACTTTCGATGTCAAAGAAATCAAACTCAAAAACCGATTTTTCAAAATACGGCACATGATCAACATATAACCCAACGGACGGAGCATTTATACGGGAGCCAACACCCCTTATATATACAGGTGATGTAAGCCGGGATCCATAGTCGGGCATTACCAGGTTGGGGGCTATGCCACTCACCTGATTCAAGGTGTGTATTCCGTTTCGCTCTATCATTGATGAGGGTATGATTGAAACGGAAGAAGGCAGCTCTTTAAGATTGGAATTATTTTTTGAGGCTTTTACAACCACCTCATCCAGTTCAACCGGAGGAAACAGGGTTGTATCAGGAATAATTCTGACTTCTTGTGCAGTAAGTTGCAGTAAAAATAAAAAGTCAGTAAGGATAATAAGAATAAATTTACTCACCATATTTTAATTCAAGTTTTATACCAGCCGCCAGGCTGTATTTTATATAAGCCAAAACACTTACTGTAGAAAATATTAAAAGAAACAAATAAAAGATTATCAGCCGGCAGGCGGAGGATTGGGGTACAGCGGAAAATGCAGGCTGCAGAATGATTCTTTCTTAACATGAAAAACAAACCTGTTAATACTAATTAAGGGTAAGTGATGGTCCGTATCTTCCTGACCCGAAGCAGTCAAAAGATATGTAAACTGATCATCCCGGTTGAAATTAACAGACTTGTCAAAATGGCTGATCTCTTCATATTCTGTCTCAGCTTCTATACTTTTATTGCCGGAAGGTTTATCATGAACCGTATATTTATCAACCGTATAACTTATCATGTACAGTGAAGAAGCCACAGCCACGACAAGATAAGGAATATATGAGGCAATCTGACCGAAATGGAACATTTCAATTCATTTATACTGCCAAATATAATGCATTTTTATTGTACCTGCATAATCGGTTTCTTCATTCGTATATCTCTTGGTTAAGTTATTATTAATTAATTTGTTATTTCATTTAATCAAAGTTGGTGGTTTTTGTTGCCTCACCAATTTTTTATATTTTTTAAGGCGTTCAGCGGACCCTCATCCCTTCATAATAGGTTCTTTGTATATATATACTTTTGTTTTTGTACTTTTTAAATTAAACTCCTTAAGGATGGGGGTTTCATACTAAAAATTCATAAAACAAATGAAAATTATGTAAATGTTCTCTTCCTTTATGACAATTAAAAATTCCGCGGCGTCAATATCATTTACCCAGGGTCTGTTGAAAAACATCAAATTTTTATAATCAGTATGATACGAAGATTACGAACAAACAATACACATACCGGGGCCGGTGTAAATGTTAGAATGTGCTGAATAAAAAGCGCGCCCGAAGCAAATATTGATCATTTATATTCCCGGCCGGAACATATGATTTATATTTGCATTTCATGAAAAATTCAAAGCTGAAAATATCAGTCATACTGCCTTACTTCAATGCTTCTGAAACCCTCGGGCGCGCGATAAAAAGCATAGAAGACCAAACATACGGGGATTTTGAATGCATTCTCGTAAATAATAATTCAACTGATGACAGTGAAAAAATAGCCAAGTCTTTTGCAGTTAAAGATCACCGGTTTATACCGGTATGTGAAAAGCAGTCCGGTGTAGCATTTGCCTCTAACAGGGGAGCTTCCCTTGCCAGGGGTGAATACATTGCGCGGATGGATGCTGATGATATATCCATGCCCGAAAGGCTGGAAAAAGAAGCCGCTTTCCTTGATCATAACCCTGATTACGGAGCAGTGGCCGGACTTGCTGAATATATACCTCACCGTGAAGGCACAGAAGGTTTTAAACGTTATGTGGACTGGAGTAATGAGATCAGATCCTATAAAGATATCATAAACCGGCAGTTTGTTGAGATGCCTTTGATCAACCCTACAGCTATGTGGCGTAAAAGCGTATCCGACAAACTTGGTATGTACAAAAAAGGGGATTTCCCTGAGGACTATGAAATGTGGCTGCGCTGGCTGGCAGCAGGGATAAAGATCCGAAAACTGCCTGAACCGGTCCTGAAATGGCATGATTCCGATCAGCGGCTTACACGAACAAAGCCTGAATACAGCGATAAATCCTTTTACCGGATCAAATCCTATTACCTGGTGAAATGGCTGGCCGGGAATAATCCTTTTCACCCGGAGGTATTGGTATGGGGTGCCAGTAAAATATCAAGAAGAAGGGCAAAGCTGGCGGAAAAGCATGGTATTTATGTCAAAGCCTATATCGATATCAAAAAAAACCGTGACCTTGACAGGGAAGTGATCTACTATACAAACATACCACCGGCCGGCACAGCCTTTATTTTGATCTATATGAAACAAAGAAAGGCCCGGAGGGAGATCATGGATTATCTTGAAAGCGGGTCCTGGATTGAAGGAAAAAACTACCTGCTGGTTTCATGAAAACTCCGCCTAATCCCCCGGCCCACCGGCTTCATCCGAAATTATGATCAACCTTTTTAAAGCTGACATACTTATTCAGGGTTCTGCTTTTTTTATGAACAGGATCATTAAGGAACTAACCGGATGCTTTAATGCAGGATGTACCGGCAAGCCAGCCGGTAGAATAAGCGATTTGCAGGTTATAACCTCCCGTGTCGCCAAACAGCTCTATTATCTCACCTGCAAAATACAGGCCCTTAACCAATGCCGATTCCATCGTTTTCGGAGATATCTCTTTTACAGGTACACCACCGGCTGTAATAACGGCTTCTTTAAAGGAACGATGGCCTGTGATATTAAAGCTGAGGTTTTTTAATAAATACCGTATTTGCTTACGTTCTTTGGATGAAACCTGATGGCAGGGTTTATCAGCATCAATCCCCAGCAGGTCGATAAAAACAGGGATCATTGCTGACGGCAGCCAGTAACGGAAAACATTGCCTGCCTTTTTCCTTCCGTTTTCATTAAGGTCACGCTGCAGCCTGTTATCAAGCTTTTGCTCATCAAGAGCAGGTTTCAGGTCAATAACAATCTCCACTTTGTTGCCTTTTTGCAATTCATCTACTACAATTCTGCTGAGTGTAAGGATAACAGGTCCTGAAATTCCGAAATGTGTAAAGATCATCTCTCCGAAATATTCGGTTTTCTTCTTATTATTCACCCATACCGCGGCATTTATATTTTTTAAAGTAAGCCCCTGAAGATTTCTTGCCATATCACCTTTCGTTTCCAGGGGTACAAGAGCCGGCCTGGGCCTTTCAATTGAATGCCCTGCCTGTTCCGCGAGTTTATATCCATCACCATTCGAACCCGTGGCAGGATATGACCTTCCTCCTGTGGCAAGAATAACGCGACTGGCAGAAAATATCCGGCTGTTCGCCTGTATTCCCTTTACCATGTTGTTTTCAATAAGAATTTTCTCAACCCGTTGGCCATAACGTATCTCTGCTCCCCCGCGGCTGACCCATCTTAACAATGCCTGCAAAACATCATCCGACTTGCTGCTGGCCGGAAAATAGCGTCCACCGCGTTCCAAAACCGTTTCAACACCATATTTATTAAGCAACCCGATAATGTCTTTCGAAAAAAACTGAAAGAAAACATCACGCAAAAAACGGCCACCGGGATAAACGTGTTTAATAAACTCATCAATGCTTGCATCGTTTGTTATATTACACCGCCCTTTTCCTGTTATCAAAAGCTTACGCCCTGGCTGTTCCATTTTTTCCAGTACAAGGACCTTACCTCCCAGTTCAGCCGCCCTGCCTGCAGCCAGCAGACCTGCCGGACCGGCTCCCGTAACTATAACATCATATTTTCCCATGTGATGCAAAGATATTTTTTACCCTGCTTTATTCATAAAAATCAGAGAAAATTATGCAGTATGCTGAAATACATCTTCAGCTTTCGGCGCCAGGCATCTTAACCAAACATTAATAATACAGGTTAAGGCTCTTATATAGAATAGGATTGTTTTATTAAACAATACCCTTTCTGGGGCTGACTGTTTCGAACCTTTCCCCATGCGGTTCTATTTACTTTCTTATACTCCCCTGGCAGGTCTCGAGATCGCCTTCGGCTATGTTCTACAGCAAAAAGAAAGTAAACAAAGAAATGCCGCCGCTGACATTTCCTTTAAAACCAGCATAAGGTTTAGCAGTAGGGTGGGCCGTCTCAGAAAAATAGCGTGATATTTCAAGGAAGGTTTTCGTTGCAGGAGCCCTGGAGGAACCCTGTCCGAGCGACGACGAAGGAGGAGTGATTTTGGATTCCGCAGAGAGAAAACTTTCCGTAGCTGAAATCTATTATAGTTTCAAAAAAATCACGGATATGGTATCTTTGCAGAAAAAACCAGTATGGCAAAAAACCGGAAAAGCAGGACGGGAATAGTTTATTCTACTGATCCAGGATTTGAATACAGCCACGAAAATGAAGAGGAAGAGCCTTTCTTACCTCCTGAAAAGCAGAAATTAAAGGTTATAATCGACCGGAAAAAACGTAAAGGCAAAACAGTTACTATTGTAAAAGGATTTACAGGCAGTAGTGAGGATCTGAAATCCCTTGGCAAACTACTGAAGTCCCGATGCGGAACAGGAGGATCTGAAAAAGATGGTGAAATTATTATCCAGGGTGAATTAAAATCCAAAATAGAGGATATCCTTCGTGTCGAAGGTTATGGTGTATAATGATACATAGGGTAATATGCGGATATTCATAGCATTTACATAAAAATCCGAAGTTACGGAAAGGGCAATCCGAGTTTGAGTTCCTGGGTTTACTGACAGATTCTGTTTAGTGGTGCCACTTGGAATTGAACCAAGGACACACGGATTTTCAGTCCGTTGCTCTACCAACTGAGCTATGGCACCTTACCAATTTTGCGCTGCAAATCTAAATAAAAAAATCGGGATACAAAATAATTTTAATAAATCATTAGGGTAAATTCCGAGTTACAGTTTTTATACATTTGTAGCTCAAATTTCATATATGGAATATCACACACATACATTAAAAAACGGAATAAGGCTGATACATAAACAGGTAAACAGTCAGGTTTCACATTGCGGGGTGATAGTGAATACCGGGTCGCGTGATGAGGAGCAGGATGAACATGGTATGGCACATCTGATCGAACATATGATATTTAAAGGCACCGGCCGGCGTAAAGCCTATCATATCCTTAGCCGCATGGATGATATTGGTGGCGAGATCAATGCCTACACAACAAAAGAAGAAACATGCATATTCACTACATTCTTTAAAACATATTATCCCAGGGCATTCGACCTGCTCAGCGATATACTTTTCCATTCCGTTTTTCCCGTAAAGGAAATAGAACGTGAAAAAGAAGTTGTAATCGATGAGATCAATTCGTACAAAGATTCACCGGTTGATCTTATATTCGATGATTTTGAGGACCTTATTTTTAAAGGGAATTCCCTTGGCAGAAGCATACTTGGAGAAGAGAAGCTATTAAAAAAAATTACCAGGGGCCAGATACTGGAATTCATAGATAAAAACTATTCTACCAGTCAAATGGTAGTCACCTCGGTCGGGAACATATCTTTTCCAAGACTGATAAAATACTTTGAAAACTATTTTGGTGATTATCCTGAAAAACAAACAAGGAGAGAACGATTAACGGTAAACGGTTACACGCCGGAAAAAAAAGTGGAAAACCGGTCCACCTACCAGTCCCATTGCATGATGGGAAGTCCGGCATACAATCTCAAGGATGACCGGCGATGGCCACTGACACTGTTGAATAACCTGCTTGGCGGACCGGCACTCAACTCAAGGCTTAACCTGTTATTACGCGAAAAAAACGGGATAGCCTACAATGTGGATTCAAATTATACTCCATACAGCGATACGGGTTTGATAAGCATATACTTTGGTGCCGATAAAAAAGACACTGAAAGAGCTGTTTCCCTGATCCTGAAGGAGCTGAAAAAGATAAGGGAAAAACCCCTGGGCACCCTGCAATTACATAAAGCAAAGCGCCAATTGGTAGGACAAATGGCTATCGCTTCCGAAAGCTATGAACACCTGATGCTGACAATAGGTAAAAGTTATCTTGTTTATAATAAAGTGGATTCTTTTTCTGATCTTGAAAAAAAGGTAGAAAATATAACAGATACACAAGTTGTTGATGTTGCAAATGAAATATTCGATAGCTATAGGTTATCCTACCTTATTTACGAGTAGTCCGGGACGAACAAAATGGAAACAAATCTCGAACAATACATTGCAGCCCACACCAGTGCCGAAGACAGTCTTTTACAACAACTGTTCCGGGAAACCCACCTGAAAACGGTCTATCCAAGGATGGCATCAGGCCATGTACAGGGCAAACTACTCGAACTGATAAGCAAAATAAAACAGCCAAAATACATACTTGAGATCGGAACATTTACAGGCTACTCGGCCATATGCCTCGCAAGGGGCCTGGGAAAAAACGGGATACTGCATACTATCGAAAAAAACGATGAGCTAAGATCATTTATCGAACATTATATAGAACAAAGCGGATTATCGAAAAACATTGAACTGCATATTGGAAATGCCTTTGATATTTTGCCTGAAATGGATATCTCCTTTGATCTTGCTTTTCTTGATGCCGAAAAGATCGAATATCCCGGTCTGTATGAACTGATCGTTCCAAAACTCGGTAAAGGCGGTATACTTCTTGCAGATAATGTCCTCTGGGGAGGAAAGGTATACGCGAAACAAAATAAGACCGACAAAGAAACCGTTGCACTAAAAACATTTAATACTACAGTTCAAAATGACCCGCGGGTTGAAAATACCATATTGCCGGTACGTGACGGTTTGTCACTGATCCGCAGGATTTAAGCACGCCGGAACAATAATTTATTGCCGGCATCCGGTTAAACATTAATTTGTTCGGGTTGTTATACATACTCTGCCGGTTTAGTGAGTTCATAAATGTTTTCCCTCAATCAATACGGCAGCTGATTGTTGGGTTTTTATATTTTTAAGGATAGATTTCAAACGAAAACAGTATATGGAATTTTCTGATCATTTTTTTAATATTATTCTGTTATCACTTATTGATACTAAGAATAGACTGAATTATCAATGGCAAACTATACAATAAAAGATCTTGAAAAATTATCGGGTATCAAAGCCCACACCATAAGAATGTGGGAGAAACGCTATGGTTTGATCGAACCGCGGCGCACCTCGACCAATATCAGAACATATTGTGATCCTGAATTAAAACAACTTCTGAATATTTCCATCCTTAACCGCAACGGATTTAAAATATCGAAAATTGCCTCATTGTCAAATGAAGAAATATCATCACAAATAAACCGGCTTTCAAAGCAGACCGATGATACGGAAACCCAGATTGAAAACATGGCTATTGCCATGATCGACCTGGATGAAAACAAATTTGAAAAAATCCTGACCCGTGCTGTTATTCAACTTGGTTTTGAAGACACCATTATAAACATTATTTATCCCTTTCTGGAGAGGATAGGGATAATGTGGCAAACCGGTACTATAAATCCTGCACAGGAACATTTTGTATCAAACCTGTTACGCCAGAAACTCATCGTAGCTATAGACAGCCAGAACATATCAGAAAAAACCGGTTGTAAAAACTTTTTACTGGCCCTGCCCGAAGGGGAACTTCACGAACTGGGATTGTTGTTTTCATGTTACCTGATAAAAAAGCGCGGTCACCATGTTATTTACCTGGGAGCCTCAGTGCCTGTTCCTGATATTGTCGAAACATGCCGGATCCGCCCGGTTGATATACTTGTCACTTCTGTTATTTCTTCATTCAGTGGTAATGATATAAATGAATATATCATTCACCTGACCGGTTCATTAAAAAAGGACAAATTAATTTTCATCTCAGGGCAGCAAACATCAGGTATCAATATGCAAGTACCCGATAACATACGTATTATTGCTTCCCCAAAAAACTTCATTGAAGAGTTGAATAAGATCTCGTCTCAATAATCCGCTTCACATAGTATTAATAATACAATATATCATGGTTGCAGCATATTCTTTTCATTATTAATTCATAATCATACCTTTTTATCTGATTTATATTTTTTGTTTATTATTAACATATGTTATATTAAACGTTAAAAAATTGTTAAAAAATCTATTGCCGTTAATTAAAATGCTTCATTATATAATAGGCTTATATAATTTATTTTCTGTATTTTATATTGTCTGATGTTATTTAGAATATTCCCCGGCAATTAGCTTCAGCGACCTTACATATCTTGTTTAATGTTCAATTTTTACTTATTTTTGTTTAACTATAATTGTGAAACTTAAAATCTGGAAATCATGACAGCTATAGAGTTTAATTATCAATTGACAAGTCTGCAGGATAACCTGGAACGATTCGCATATAGCCTCACATCAAATCATGAAGATGCAAAGGATCTGTTACAGGAAACATATTTAAAAGCAATCTCATACCGCGACAAGTATGAGGATAATACTAATCTTAAGGCCTGGACTTTCACTATTATGAAAAATACCTTTATCAATAACTACAGAAGATCAGTAAAAGCCAATACAACCTTTGATAATACGAATGATCTTTATTATTTAAACCTTAAACAGGAATCAGGCCTTGAAAATCCCGATTCGAAACTGTCGGCCAAAGAGATCAAAAAGAACATTGACAGCCTGCAGAATGAATTCAAAGAGCCTTTCCTCATGCACACGCAAGGTTATAAATACAAAGAAATTGCTGAAAAGCTGGACCTTAAGATAGGCACTGTTAAAAGCAGGATATTTTTTACACGTAAAAAATTAATGGAAGCACTTGGTGATTATAAATCATAACTTGTAACGGGAAGAGCCGGGCTGGCGGGATGTTTTTTGATTTCGGGTTAAGTAAAGAAGGATGCCGGCAACCGGCTCTTCTTTTTTTTATTAAATTTGCATTGTTTATTTCAGGCAAATTTAATCATTCATAAATGAGTAAAGCATCAAGGTATAACCAAAGGGGCGTTTCGGCCTCAAAGGAAGAAGTACATAATGCTGTTAAGGACTTTGATAAGGGTTTGTATCCAAACGCTTTTTGTAAGGTTATTCCCGATTACCTTGGCAACAATCCCGATTACTGCAATATTATGCATGCCGACGGTGCCGGTACGAAATCATCTCTTGCCTATATGTACTGGAAAGAAACCGGCGATTACACCGTATGGAAAGGTATTGCCCAGGATGCCATTGTTATGAACCTCGACGATCTGATCTGTGTAGGTGTCACGGATAATATTCTGCTTTCTTCAACCATTGGCAGGAATAAAAATAAGATACCCGGCGATGTGATAATGCATATCCTGAAAGGATATGATGAATTTATTACTAAAATGGAAAAATTGGGTATCCGTATTCACCTTACCGGTGGCGAAACAGCTGATGTTGGCGACCTGGTGCGAACCATCATTGTTGACTCAACAGTAACCTGCAGAATGCCTCGTAAAATGGTCATTGAAAACAGGATCAGTCCCGGTGATGTGATCGTGGGACTGGCATCCTTCGGCCAGGCAAGTTATGAAGACACTTATAACAGCGGCATGGGAAGTAACGGACTTACTTCAGCCCGGCATGATATATTCGACAATTACCTGGCAAAGAAGTATCCTGAAAGCTATGATGATATTATCCCGCGGTCTCTTATCTATACAGGGTCATACAGCCTTACACAAAATATTGACAGCCTCTCCCAAAATATAGGGAAACTTGTATTATCACCGACACGAACTTATGCACCCGTGATAAAGAAAGTACTGCAACAGTACAGGCCGCAAATACACGGTATGATCCACTGCTCGGGGGGTGCCCAGACCAAAGTGATGAAATTTGTGAAAGGCCTGCACATTATTAAAGACAATCTGTTTGACATACCCCCCCTGTTCTCGATCATCCGGGAACAGTCGGACACGGGCTGGGAAGAAATGTACGAGGTATTTAATATGGGCCACCGGTTTGAATTGTACGTACCTCCTGAAGTTGCCGGTTCCATTATTGATATTGCCGGTAATTTCAATATTGATGCACGAATTATCGGTCATGTTGAAAAAGCAGATCATTCCCGTTTGACAATAAAAAGCAAAGCGGGAGAATTTCACTATTAGATTTAACAGCACGATTTAGTATTATTTACGTTAAATTAACGGTGTAATTCTATTATATATAAGAATATGGGCAATAATTTGATTCTGGATAAACTGGAAGGTGTTAAGGAACGGTTCAGAGAGGTGGAAGGCCTCATATCACGGCCGGATATTATTTCGGATATGAAGCGTTATGTCAGGCTTAATAAAGAATACAAAGAGCTTGAACCTTTGGTGGAGGCATACAACCAATATAAGAATTTATTAAGCAATATTGATTCGGCAAAAAAAATACTGTCAAATGAAAAAGATGAGGAAATGCGTGAAATGGCCAGGGAAGAGCTTGATGAACTGCAAAAGAAGATCGTACCCTTTGAACAACGCATAAAAGTATTGTTATTGCCGACAGATCCTGAAGATGATAAAGATGCGGTTCTTGAGATCAGGGCAGGTACAGGAGGTGATGAAGCCAGCATTTTCGCGGGTGAGCTATACCGTATGTATGCAAAATTTTGTGAAGACCGGAAATGGAAATTTGAAACCATCAATTATACCGAAGGTACTGTAGGGGGATTTAAAGAGGTCATTGTCAATGTAAAGGGTGACGGGGTATACGGTATTATGAAATATGAATCGGGGGTCCACCGTGTGCAGCGTGTGCCGCAGACAGAAACCCAGGGGCGTGTGCATACATCCGCGGCCACTGTCGCGGTCCTTCCCGAGGCTGACGAAGTGGACGTGGAGATCAAACCTGAAGACATTCGTAAAGATACCTACTGCTCATCAGGCCCTGGAGGACAATCGGTAAATACTACTTACTCGGCTATCAGGCTCACGCACATACCCACGGGGATCGTGGTGACCTGCCAGGATGAAAAATCACAGTTGAAAAACCTGGATAAAGCCATGACAGAACTCAGAGCCCGCATCTATAACCTGGAATACCAGAAATATCTGGATAGTATATCTTCGAAAAGAAAAACTATGGTATCAACAGGTGACCGTTCAGCGAAAATACGAACATATAATTTTCCGCAAGGCCGTGTTACCGACCACCGGATCAATCTTACCATGTATAATCTACCATCATTAATGAACGGCGATATTTTTGAGATCATTGAAAAACTGCAAATGGCAGAAAATGCAGAACGGTTGAAAGAAAGCGGATTAAACTAAGGACCATGAATTCAGATAAACTGTTTCAGGAAATACAAAAAAAACATTCCTTCCTTTGTGTCGGTCTCGATACCGATCCTGATAAGATTCCGCGGCACTTATTAAAAACCAAAGATCCGCTTTTTGTATTCAATAAGCAGATAATAAATGCCACGGCTGAATATTGTGTTGCATACAAACCCAATATTGCTTTTTATGAATCACAGGGAATACCTGGCTGGAAAGCACTTGAAGAGACAGCCATATATATAAGGGAAAAATATCCTGAAATTTTCCTTATCGCTGATGCCAAGCGGGGAGATATCGGTAATACATCCAGGATGTACGCGAAAGCATTTTTCAATCATCTCCCCTTCGATGCAGTAACAGTTGCCCCCTATATGGGCAGGGACTCAATAGAACCGTTCCTGGAATACCAGGATAAATGGGTAATTCTGCTTGCCCTTACTTCAAACCAGGGAGCAGCGGATTTCCAGCTTATCCGGGACAAAGAAAACATACACCTGTTTGAGCGGGTGATCAGCCGGTCGGCAGACTGGGGAACAACCGACAATTTAATGTACGTGGTGGGAGCCACCAAAGCTTCCATGCTTTCCCTTATCCGGCAGAAGATTCCTGATCATTTCCTGCTGATACCAGGTATAGGAGCCCAGGGTGGCAGCCTTGAAGAGGTTGCCGAATACGGGATGAATAAAAAATGCGGCCTGCTGGTAAACTCATCACGCGGAATAATTTATGCCGGTCATTCAAAGGATTTTGCCGTTGCCGCGGGTGAAAAAGCCCGGGAAATTCAGCAGTCCATGGCAAAATTACTGGATCAATACCTCTAACCTGCATTATTGGCTTTATCGGGTTAAAGATTCATCTCCCGGCAACTTTCATTCGAAACCTGAATAATATTTTTTGTGAGGGACAGTGTAATTTTGTATATTTAGTGTTTGTTCAGAAAGTTCCATTTGCAAGGCTCGCGCGGTCCGAAAACGCGGGGTTTATTTGTCGTAAATGAGCAATTTTCGCGCAAGCGTAACACGGCAAATGGGACTTTATGGACAGACACTATTTAGAGTCTGTCAATTAACTCGTAGTGTTTGTTCAGAATGTTCGAGATCAAGGCACGTGAACATTTTAAACCGCGGAATACTAAAGTATTCGAGGATTTAAAAAGTTTTCACAACATGTTTAATTTTTAAAGGTGTTCAAGAGCTCACTTCGTTCGGTTGAGCAGCAACGCGGATATCGGACATTATGGACAGGCACTATTTAATGTATGAAATCCAACGTTACAAGTAATTATGCCCGAACAATTCCTGCACTACATATGGAAACACAGGCTGTTTAACGAAAAAACCATGTATACTCCCGAAGGGGAAAGAGTAGAGGTCATCAAAACCGGTGAACAAAATCCTGATGCCGGCCCCGACTTTACCAATGCACAAATAAAAATAGGCAACACGTTGTGGGCAGGCAACGTGGAAATACACGATTCATCATCCGACTGGAAAAGGCACCATCATCATGAAGACAGATCCTATGACAATGTTATTTTACAGGTGGTAAAAAATAATGATATACCGGTGTTCAGGACAAACGGTCAAAAGATCCCGACGGTGGAGATTACTTTCAGGAAAAAATATTATGATAATTACAAACGTTTGTTGAAAAGCACCAATTGGATACCATGCCAAAAAGACCTTGAATCTGTTGAGCGCTTCAGGATCCATTACTGGATTAACAGTATCCTTTTCGAACGCCTTGAGAAAAAATCGGAACGAATAAAAAATACATTATTAAAAAATAATAATGACTGGGAAGAAACATTCTATATTCACCTTGCCGGAAATTTTGGTTTTAAACTGAATGCCATGCCTTTTGAATTACTGGCAAGATCACTTCCATTTAAATACCTGGCCAGGCATAAAGACAACCTGACTCAACTGGAAGCTTTACTCTTCGGGCAGGCAGGTTTTCTGGAAAACCCTCACAAGCACCCGTATATCTCCGGGCTCAAAAAAGAATATGCCTTTCTGCAACAAAAATATCGCCTGACACCCCTTGAAAAGCACCTCTGGAAATTTCTACGGTCACGGCCGGCTAATTTTCCCACCCTGAGGATCGCTCAGTTTGCTGCACTTGTATATAACAGTGCAAATTTGTTTTCAAAAGTCATTGATTGCCATACAGTGGAACAGTTAAGACAATTATTCAGTCACCCGGCTTCTTCCTTTTGGGATAATCATTATACTTTTGAAAAAGAATCAGCCAAACGAAAAAAAATGCCCGGTTATCCGACAATTCACCTAATTATAATCAATACCCTGGTCCCCTTCCTTTTTCTGTACGGAAAAGCCAGGAATAAACAACATCTTCCGGATCGTGCAATTGAGTGGCTCCATAATTTGCCGCCTGAAAAGAATGCAGTAATCAATAAATGGAACCAGCTTGGCCTGCAGGCAGGAAATGCAGCTGACACACAAGGACTGTTACATTTAAAGAAGGAGTATTGCAGTTACAAAAAATGCCTTTCCTGTCAGATAGGTAATATTATTATTAATCAGTAGGTAAGGGAAAGCCCTAAGTATTAAAGGAAATTAGAGATTTCCCGTTTAAACTGCGGCCGGGAATAACCAAACAAACCCAAATTAACAGCTTAACTTTATCGTTAAACGTATTGAATAATAAAAAAAAATAAATACTTTTGCAACCTGAAAAAACTATGAGAATAATAAATAACTCATTCATAAAATGTATTTAACGGCTGAAAAGAAGAAAGAACTGATCAAACAGTACGGGGAAAGTGAAAAAAATGCAGGCACTCCCGAAAGTCAGATTGCACTGTTTACACACCGTATCAATCATCTTACAAATCATCTTAAATCTCACAAAAAAGATTTCAGCACACAACGGGCACTTCTTAAGCTTGTAGGAAAGCGAAGAAGGCTGCTGGACTATTTAAAGAAAAACGATATTGAAAAGTACAGGAGTATACTAAAAAATTTGGGCTTAAGAAAATAAAAGGCAATTAAAGTTGCCTTTTTTTATTCATTGTCAGGAACACCTGTTCCTTTATTATTAAATAATTATAAGTTAAAAAATGTATAAATCATTTATAAAAAAAATTGATCTTGGCGATGGCAGGACAATAGAAATTGAAACCGGCAAATTAGCCAAACAAGCCGATGGATCAGCAGTTATTAAAATGGGCGATACCATGTTACTTGCAACTGTTGTTTACGCCAAAGAAGCAAAAGAAGACGTGGATTTTATGCCACTGTCAGTTGATTATAAAGAAAAATTTGCTTCTGCAGGCAGGTTCCCCGGAGGTTTTATGAAAAGGGAATCACGGCCCGGTGATTACGAGATCCTTATTTCACGATTGGTTGATCGTGCCCTCCGTCCGCTTTTCCCGGAAGATTTTCATGCTGAAACTTTTGTCAATATTTCACTGATCTCAGCCGATAAGGATATAATGCCTGATGCACTGGCCGGACTGGCTGCTTCAGCTGCACTTACAGTATCCGATATCCCGTTTAACGGCCCCATTTCTGAAGCGCGTGTCGCGCGTATTGACGGTAATTTTAAGGTTAATCCTACATTTACCGAGCTTGAGAAGGCAGACATAGATATTATAGTAGGAGCAACTATCGACAATATATTAATGGTAGAAGGCGAAATGGACGAAGTATCGGAAGCCGAGATGCTCGAAGCAATAAAATTTGCACATGAAGAAGTTAAGAGACATTGTCAGGCCCTAATTGATCTGGCTAAAGAGGTAGGATCAACCGAAAAAAGAGAGTACGATCATGAAGAAAAAGATGAAGAACTGGCAAAACTGGTAAGAAAAGAGACTTATGACAAGGTTTACAAAATAGCCAAAACAACCCCGGGCAAACACGACAGACAGGATGCATATGAACTGGTAAAACTGGAGTTTATTGACAAGTATGCAGAACAACTTGATGAAGGGGAAGAAGTTAATGAAATGCTGGTAAACCACTATTTTCATGATGTGGAAAAAGAGGCTGTCCGCTCTTTGATCCTTGATGAAAAAATACGCGTTGACGGCAGAAAAACTGATGAAATAAGGCCAATATGGTGTGAAGTGGATTACCTGCCTGCAGCGCACGGCTCAGCTATATTTACCCGCGGAGAAACACAATCACTGACTACAGTGACCCTGGGCACCAAGCTTGACGAAAAAATTATTGATGAAGTATTGATCCAGGGCTCCAATAAATTCGTGCTTCATTATAACTTCCCCCCGTTTTCCACTGGCGATGCCCGCCCCTCAAGGGGTGTCAGCAGACGCGAAGTAGGTCACGGCAATTTAGCCCACAGGGCTTTAAAACGAATGGTACCCATGGATAATCCATACGCGATACGAATAGTTTCCGATATTCTTGAATCCAACGGTTCATCATCAATGGCAACAGTTTGCGCGGGAACAATGGCATTAATGGACGCGGGTTTACAAATTAAAAAACCCGTATCGGGAATTGCAATGGGACTGATAACTGATACGGAAAGCGGTAAATATGCTGTCCTTTCCGATATCCTGGGTGATGAAGACCACCTGGGCGATATGGACTTTAAAGTAACCGGAACCCGCGATGGCATCACCGCGACACAGATGGACATTAAAGTTGAAGGTTTGTCCTACGATATATTGCATGAAGCGCTTGATCAGGCTCGTGCCGGAAGGTTGCATATACTGGATAAAATGGTTGAAACCATTCCTGAACCAAGGGATGATTATAAATCCAATGTTCCTCGTATAGAGCAGCTTATTATCCCTAAAGAAATGATTGGTGCCCTGATCGGTCCGGGTGGAAAAGTGATACAGGAGATCCAGAAACAAACCGGAACAACCATAGTTATTGAAGAGATCGAAAACCAGGGTCTCGTTGATGTATCAGCGGTTGACAAAGAATCGATCGAACATGCCAAAGAAATGATCCGGTCTATAGTTGAAATACCTGAGATTGGAAAAGTCTATAAAGGAAAAGTGAAATCAATTGTCAGCTTTGGCGCCTTTGTTGAAATATTACCTAATAAGGAAGGCCTTTTGCATATATCTGAAATCAGCTGGCAACGCATCCGTGAAGTTGAAGATGAACTGAAAGCCGGTGATGAAGTTGAAGTAAAACTTATTGATGTAGATAAAAAGACCGGCAATCTGAAGCTTTCGCGTAAAGCACTGCTGCCGCGGCCTCAACAACAAGACGACAGGCATAACAGAGGCGACAGGCAAAGCAGGGGTGACAGACATAACAGAAGATAATATTCAACTATATTTTCTAATTGTGAACGCCGGGTGACATTTATACCCGGCGTTTTTGTATTATTACATCCAAACTGCAATATGAAATATTGCTCTCATACACCCGGCGCGTATATTATTGTTAAAATATGTACCCAAATAAAACATTCTGTAATAAATAATGTTTTAAATATCTAAACAAGAGGAAAATAATAGGACTAACATGAATTTATTCTATATGATGATAATTTATCGTATTGATATTTAGTCTGTTTAAGTTTTTTTCTTATATTTAACAAAAAATTACAATCTTGGGATTATAATTTTTTTTTAATGAAAACATTATTAAGTTTGTAATTAGTACAAGCTACATGAATCAACTTATTAAAGTAATAATCAAATAACAAATCAAAATTATGAAGCGAGTTAAACAAATCTACCTGTCATCAATTGCTATTGCAGCGCTTGTATTTAGTAGCTGCGGTGGTTTGAATAAGATGGTTGAAAATGCAACTGACGTATCTTATGATGTTCAACCAAGTCCGCTTGAAACACATGCCGGTGAAGTTGAGGTTACCATTAATACCCGGTTTCCTGAAAAATATTTCAATAAGAAAGCAATCGTTGAGGCAACCCCTGTAGTGAAATATAATGGCGGACAAGCCGAATTTGAATCAACCACCCTGCAGGGTGAAAAAGTTGAAGCTAACAATAAGGTTATTCCTTACGACGGCGGAAGTTATTCTTATTCAGGCACCATTCCTTATAATGAAGACATGTTAAATTCCGAGTTGGTTGTCGAGATGTCTGCCAGGATTGGGGACAATGATCCGGTTTCTATTCCGGGAGTACCGGTAGCAAATGGTGTAATTGCAACCTCCACGCTGGTACAAAACACACCAAAAACCATCATGATTGGTGATAAATATGAACGTATCACACCCGAAACCTACGAAGCTGACATTAATTATGTGATCAACAGAGCTAATGTTCGCAACTCTGAACTCAGGAGCGAAGACATTAAAACCTTTGAAAAAAGTATTAAGGAAGCCACAGAAGCAGAAAGGAAAGAATTCAAAGAGGCCACTATATCAGCCTATGCTTCCCCCGATGGCCCTTACGACCTGAATGAAAATCTATCCGAAGACAGAAAAGAATCTGCCCAGCGGTATTTTAAACGTGCGTTAACCCAGGCTGAAGTTGATGCACTTGAAAATGAGGATTTTCTCAGCTTAATGACCACTGCTGAAGACTGGGAAGGTTTTAAAGAGCTTATGGAAAAATCAGACATCCAGGATAAAGAACTGGTTTTAAGGGTGCTTTCTATGTATTCCGATCCTGCTGTAAGAGAACGGGAAATTAAAAATATTGCCGAGGCATTTGAAGAGATCAAAGAAGAGATACTGCCACCGTTAAGAAGGTCAAAAATGGGTGTTACCGTAAATGTAATAGGGCTTTCCGATGAAGAGATCAGTGACCTGGCTCAAAATGATCCTGACAGCCTCAAGCTTGAAGAAGTTCTCTATGCTGCTACATTAACCGATGACCTAAACGAAAAACTCCGGATATATGAGGTTGCTGCCGAAAACTATCCGGAATGTGTACGGGCTCATAATAATGTGGGTCATGTAAACATGAAACTTGGCAATGTTGATGCTGCTAAAAATGCTTTTGAAAAAGCACAGGGTTTAAGGGATGATCAGATCATTAAGAATAACCTGGGTGCAGTTGCCCTGAAGCAAGGTAATATAAGTGAAGCTGAAAATATATTGACAGCAGCCACAGGTGCAGGTGAAGAGGTTAATTTTAACCTGGGTATCATCAAGATAATGCAGGCCGATTACAGTGCCGCGGTTAATTACTTTGGAAACAAACCTTCTTTTAACGCTGCACTTGCCGAGTTGCTGAACGGTAATACACAAAAGGCCCTGAGCACGCTTGATGAAATTGGTGAAACAGATGATGCCATGGTTTATTATCTGAAAGCTGTTGCAGGCGCCAGGGCAGGAAATACAGAAGTTGTTCTTAACAATCTTCGGACTGCAGTCGGAATGGACAGTGACCTGAAAGAACACGTAGTAAATGACCTGGAATTCAGGGAATTTGTTGCAAATGAAGCATTCAGCGAAATTGTAAGATAATATTTAACATATTTATCAATAAAAAAAGCGGGAACTTTCCCGCTTTTTTTGTTACAGCTTGTTGACCAGATCCCACAACACAATTCCCACGCTTACCGATATATTAAATGAATGTTTGGTTCCGTATTGCGGGATTTCTATACATTCATCACATAAATCAATGATATGTTGATCCACACCTCGCACTTCATTCCCAAATATCAATGCCAGTTTCCGCTTCTTCTCCGGTATAAAATCCTTTAAACTAATGCTCTTATCCGCCTGCTCCAATGCAATAAGTTCATAACCACGATCCTTAAGCTCCATCATTGCATCCTCCGTATTTTCTGAATATTTCCATTTCATTGAATCAGTTGCTCCCAGGGCGGTTTTATTTATTTCCCGGTGAGGAGGCCTTGCTGTTATACCACATAAAAAAACACATTCAAGCAGGAATGCATCAGCTGTCCTGAATACAGATCCGATATTATTAAGGCTTCGCACATTATCCAGTACAATCACAATTGGCCTTTTCTCTGCCCGGTGAAATTCCCCGACAGATAACCTGTCCAGTTCCTCATTTTTTAATTTCCTCATTGTAAAATATCTTCTGCAGATACAATTTTTAATGTATTGTTATAATTATTGCTTCTATTTTTCGGTCTGTTAACTTCAGCCACCCGGCTACTCAATATACGATAAATACAGCAAACCGAAAATATCTTAAAAAAAATAAATATTTTCGTATCCCGGAAACACGAGCAAATAATTACTATATATGAACTTACACGAATACCAGGCAAAGGCAATTTTAAAACAATATGGCGTTGCTGTTCCTTTGGGGATTATGATTGAAAATCCACAGGAAGCAATCCTTGCAGCAATAAAAATAAAAGAAAAAACCGGGGTAGACAACTGGGCTGTTAAAGCCCAGATACATGCCGGGGGAAGAGGGAAAGGCGGTGGGGTTAAAATTGCCGGATCACCGGAAAAGGCAGCACAGTATGCTGAAGAAATAATCGGGATGCAGCTTGTAACGCATCAAACAGGACCAATAGGTAAAAAAGTCCGCAAAGTACTTGTTGAACAAAGCATATACTATCCGGGTGAAAACAAAATTGAAGAATACTATATGAGCATATTACTGAACAGACAGACCGGTAAAAATATTATAATGTATTCATCCCGGGGAGGTGTAGACATTGAATCGGTTGCCCAAAAAACGCCTCGTCTTATTTTCCGTGAAGAAATAGAACCGGGGATCGGACTTCAGGCATTCCAGGCGAGAAAGATAGCTTTCAATCTTAAACTTTCAGGTAAAGCATATAAAGAAATGGTCCGGTTCGTTGTCGCCTTGTATAATGCTTATGAAAAAAGTGATGCTTCATTACTGGAGATCAATCCTGTTTTTAAAACATCTGATGATCTGGTGCTTGCAGCCGATTCAAAGATCAGGATCGATGATAATGCCCTTTTCAGGCATAAAGAATATGCTGAAATGAGGGATCTGAATGAAGAAGATCCTGCAGAAGTTGAAGCCTCCCGGCATAATCTGAATTTTATCAAGCTTAGTGGTAATGTTGGCTGTATGGTGAACGGAGCAGGCCTTGCAATGGCAACAATGGACATAATTAAACTATCCGGCGGGGATCCGGCCAACTTTCTGGATGTAGGCGGCACTGCCAGTGCCGGGACAGTTGAAGCCGGCTTCCGGATCATTCTTAAAGATCCTGACGTGAAAGCGATCCTTATTAATATATTCGGAGGTATCGTCAGGTGTGACAGGGTGGCGCAGGGTATAGTAGATGCTTATAAATCAATAGGAGATATCAAAATTCCCTTGATTATCCGCCTGCAGGGTACCAATGCTAAAGGAGGAAAAAAAATAATTGACGAATCGGGACTAAAAGTACATTCTGCCATAACCCTCCGGGAAGCTGCCGGCCTCGTTAAAACAGTAACCATTAAATAGTGTCTGTCCATAAAGTCCCATTTGCCGCGTTACGCTTGTCCTAAAATTGCTCATTAAGTAAACTATCATATGTCTCAAGTTTGTGACTTATAGCTCTCGCGTTTTCGAACCGCGCCAGCCTTGCTGGATTTGCTGGCGCGGATTTGTAATCCGTGCCTGTATTATTTTGCCATGGCCAATTAAACATTTTGCCAACTTTATTGACAGACTCTAATTAGGGACTGCTGAAAAATACGAAATGAATTTATATTCAAAACAATACGGTAAATTATTTTTTGCAAAGTGCAAGGATTTTGACGCATATTGATAAAATCTTTTCCATTTATTATGAATTATATTTCGTTAGTCTGTAATACATCATCTACCGCGTTGGATGCAGCTCGCGGTATTCTTATACAACTTCGCTTTGCCGCCTTGTATCTGATGCACTACAGACTTTTTCAGCAGGCCCTGTTTATTTCTACCCGGAAAAATTAATCTTACTGTGTGTGCCGTCACAAAACGGCATCTTTCCGGAATGCCCGCATCTGCAGAAAGATACCATTTTCATTGTATTGATCTCATTTCCATCGGGACCGGTGATCTTAAAATTACCTTTCACGATCAGCGGTCCTCCTTTCATTACCCTGATAGTTGTGGGAACATCATTATCACCCTCACCCTTAACCGGTCTTTCACGCTTACCTGCACTTTGTTTATGCTCCCCGTCTTTATTGTATTTATAAGTGAGTGCATCGGTAGGGCACATCTTCACAACATCTATGATCCGTTCGGAGGATGCTCCATTCATGTTCACCCATGGCCTTTTTCTGGGATTAAACACCTCTATCAGTTCTTTATAACAGGTTGTCGCGTGAATACACTTTCCAGGCTGCCAAAAAACAGATATTTCACCGTTTGAATATTCCCTGTTATTAGGATCATTATAATCACTGCTCATAATTGAATAAAATTAATATTAAAATCCATATTATTATAATAGAACCGGTAAATCAATTAAACGCATTATTAATTCATAATAATCATAAAACATTCATAATTTTTTTTCGTTTAAGAAAACGAGGAAATAAACTATAGTCTGTCAATAAACTCGTAGTGTTTGTTCAGAATGTTCAGGATCAAGGTGCGTGATCATTTTAAACCGCGGTATATTATAGTATTTGAAGATTTAAAATGTGAATAGCAACGCGGATATCGGACATTATGGAAAGACGCTAACTATGTCTATACTTTATGCAGAATAATTTATTAAAATCAGGGAGCTTTCTTTTTTTTGTTTTTTCTTTTGCATGTGCATATTCACAGGATTCGCTGCATATGGAAAACACAAATGTACTGAGCGGGGTAATTGTCGATGGTGACACTATTTTTCTTGCAAGTATAGAAGAAGTATATATTTTCCCCCGGCACAGGTTTAGCTCCCGGCGTGATATGAGAAGATACGAACGACTTATCCGCAATGTTAAACGTGCATATCCCTACGCGATTATTGCCAGTGAAACACTTGAAGATATTGCCATGCATACCGTTTCGATGAAAAATGAAAAGGAAAGAAAAAAATATATCAAGGAACGGGAGAAGGAGTTATTTGATAAATATGAAGATGAACTAAAGAAACTAACAATAACACAAGGAAAAATACTGATTAAACTCATCGACAGGGAAACAGGAGATACATCTTATGACCTTGTGAAAGAACTGAGGGGTTCATTTTCCGCGTTTTTCTGGCAGACTTTAGCACGAATATTTGGCTCTAACCTGAAATCGGAATTCGATCCCCATGGCGAAGATAAACTCCTGAATGAAATAGTTATTCTTATTGAAGCCGGTCAGCTCTGACACACACCGACCAATATTAAAAAAAGTTCTGCAGCATCTTTTGTTAACTGTAAAACTACTCCCCTGAACTCACCCGGGCAGGCTTTTTGATCATTTAATCCTGTTTTACCGGTTCAGGAATTCAACAACTCCCCGGTTGAACAATTCAGTAATTAGTGTTTGTCCATAAAGTCACATTTGCCGCGTTACGCTTGTCCTAAAATTGCTCATTTACGACTGGTAAACTCCGCGTTTTCGGACCGCGCGAGCCTTGCAAATGGAACTTTCTGAACAGACACATGGCTAGTTAAATATTTTGCCCACTTTATAGACAGACACTAATTATACTATCCCTGATCTTCTGTCATCTTCATTATAGCCTTCACAACATTCTCTGCCCCTTCTGCTACCTGAACGATATTAGCATCAAGCATATAGCATGGAGTTGTAACGGTCCTGTATTTATGATCAATCACAATTTCGCCATGACTTGTCCTTTTATGTCGCCCGCCCATCTTTGTAATCGCCTGTTCAGTGTCTTTATCATCTCCTATTGTAACTTCAACATTATCAATCAAATTGGCAAGTAATACCGGTGAAATGCATAAGGCCCCAATGGGTTTACCTGCATTGACCATTGCACTGATAACATTTTTTACTTCATCAATAACCTTACTCTTAGAGCCTTTAAAAGCAAAATCGGATAAATTTTTTGCAACACCAAAACCGCCGGGAAAGATAACTGCATCATATTGCCCGGCATTGAATTCACTCAACGGACTGATCTGTCCCCTGGCTATACGGGCGGATTCCACCAGAACATTCCTTTGTTCGCTCATCTCCTCTCCTGTTAAATGATTGACAACATGATATTGGGTAATATCAGGGGCAAATATCACATAATCCCCCCCGCTCTTCTTAATGGCATAAAGAGTCATGGTGGCTTCATGGATCTCAGAGCCATCAAGGACTCCGCATCCTGAAAGCACTACTGCTATCCTGTTTGTTCGTACCATAATTCCGAATTTTATTATATTTATTCTTATTTGTTTTGTCAATCTAATTTAAGAATCATTACTAATTTAGTCAATAAACAAACGAAGAATTATCATGCACCGGACTTTTCTGGCAATCAACATACCGGTATCAGCCTTAATGACAGGTTGTATACAGGACCTGAAAAAACAACTGAATAACGAAAGGATCAAATGGGTCTCTCCTTCGCGGTTTCATATCACCTTGAAATTTCTGGGAAATATCTCATCCTCTGCAATTGAAGGAATCAATGACAGGCTGGAAAATATTACCGGCCTGTATCAGCCAATACATATTACTGTTTCCGGGATGGGTGTATTTAGAAGTATTCATCATCCCCGTGTATTATGGATGGGAATAAATGCAGATGACAGCCTGAAAGGTATGCATAAACAACTTGAAGAAGCATTGCAGGAATTTGGTTTTGAAAAAACAGACAAACCATTTCACCCGCATCTCACACTGGGAAGAATTAAGGTCATTAACAATACTGAACTGCTTGGTGATTTGATAGAGAAATACAAAACAACACTTTTCAGCAGTGTTGTGGTAAATGAATTAATTTTCTATGAAAGCATCCTGCGGCAGACCGGCCCGGAATATATCGTATTACAAAAACATCCGCTGGGAGTATGATATACCCTGTACTGAAATATTCATGCGTCAGGTTTTCTCATTTCGGGCACAAGGCTGGAGTCATACGCCAGTAATAAGGCTGGCACGACGAAAACCTTCCCTGAAATATACGCGATTTTAAATCCCCTTTCCTTTAAACAATATCATAAATGTATAGATCAATATCTTAAAATCTACATAAAGGGACATATTTTCAATATAAAGAAGATCATATTTCATTCGTGAGATCATCTGATCAACATTTTCAGCATATCCGTATTTTATCTGCCCCCATGAAGTTATCCCCGGCTTTACCTTTAACAAATGAACATAATGCGGAGCTCTGTCAACAATCCTGTCAATAAAATATTTTCTTTCCGGCCGCGGACCGACTAGAGACATATCTCCCTTTAAAACATTATAGAAGTTGGGTAATTCATCCATCCGGTATTTTCTCATAAACCTTCCGAAACGAGTGATCCTGGGATCATTTCTCGAAGAAAGCTCAGGTCCGTTTTGTTCTGCACCAATATACATGGACCGGAATTTATAAATACGAAAAGGTTTTCCATAACGTCCTATCCTCTCGTGGCTGTAAAAAACTGGACCTTTGGAAGACATTCTGACTCCTGTCATTAAAAATATAAACAGGGGGGATGAGATGACCAGGGCAAGAAAAGAAACCACTATATCAATGAGATGTTTCATGTTTTCCTGCCATGCAGGCATCAGTTGATGCGATATTTGAATAAGAGGTATCCCAATAATAGCAGACATCTTTACCTTCCCCGTAAGAATATCATACATACTTGGAATAGCTTTGACAACAACATCCGTATCAATCAGCTTATTGATAATACCACCGATCTTATCATGTTCTGACGACTCCAGTGCAATGATCACTTCCTGAACATTACAGGTTAAAATAACATCTTTCAGATCATCAATATTGCCCAAATGTTCGAGATGGTCTTCAAGCAAATAATTGGGATTGGAATTTACATTCAGGAAACCGATAAATTTATTTCCCGTACTTCGCGACTGGTTTTCAATATCATTATAAATCTCAAGTGCTTTCTCATTTCCGCCGACGAGCAAAGTATTAAAACCAATTTCACGCCTGTGTATCTTATGCGTTGTACGTGTTGTGATAATTAGCCTGGGAATATAGGTCACAATAAAATGAACGGAAAAAAGTACGAAAAACGAAGCGTAATAATTCGAATAGGAATCTATTGTATCATCTAGTATCAATGCAAAAAACAATACCAACACACCCAGAAATGTAATACCCACTGTTTGCCATAATTCAGCCAGCCTTGATTTACGGAATACATCCTTATAATACCCTGATGCATAATAAAGCAATAGCCAGAAAAAAGGAATTAGGATCAATCCCGCATAAAACCTGGCGCCAAGCTCAATGGGAACAGTATAACCAAATTTTAAGGGTTCAATATATGCCTTCCTGAATAAGTAAAATCCCCCCCAACTTAATCCGGCAGCAATGTAATCGGATACAAGATATTTGAGTAATTGAAGTTTTCTGTTCATTTATTATTCACAATACTGATCATTCCCGCAAAAATCCCGCTACAAAAATATAAATAACTTACTAAGTAAGAGACTTAATTGAGAAAAATAAAATTACTATTTGATAAACCGGCATTAATCAGTGTCTGTCCATAATGTCCGATATCTTCGTTACTGCTCAACCGAACGAAGTGAGCTCTTGAACACCTTTAAAAATTAAACACGTTGTGAAAACTTTTTAAATCCTCAAATACTTTAGTATACCGCGGTTTAAAATGTTCACGCGCCTTGATCCCGAACATTCTGAACAAACACTACGAGTTTATTAACTGACACTAAATAGAGTCTGTCTATAAAGTAGTCAAAATGTTTAACCGGACATGTGTCTGTTCAGAAGGTTCCATTTGCAAGGCTTGCGCAGTCCGAAAATGCGGAGTTTACTTGTCGTAAATGAGCAATTTTCGGACAAGCGTAACGAAGCAAATGGGACTTTATGGACAGACACTAATCATATAGCAATTTCAAGCTTCATTCTTATCAATAGGTCTTTGGCTATCAAATATGCCTTGAACTCTTCTTCAGGATTTAACATGTAAACTGATTTGGGCCGGATGACTTCTATAAATTTTGATAATTCACCGGTAAAAGGATCTCTTTTACAGGATTTTATTTTTTCCATCCTGACACTGTTGGCAATAAACCTGTCATGCCTGTTACCGGAATAATGGAAGATCCCTGCTTCCTGTGTTAAAAAGTCAATCTCAATTGTTTTATCAGAATGCACAAATAAAGCCTGGTGCACATTTTTGTCTGATAATACATTCCATGTTAACGCGGCTACAAGCTGATTATCAAACTCAAACCTTACATTGATCAATTGTAATCCGTTGGCGGATGACCAGATACTGGTCGGCCTTATCTTTTTTATATTGGAGGCTATCACGGTTATAAGCTCAATATCTTCAACAATACACTCGAATAAACGTCCTGAGGAAACTGTATGGCCAACGATTACATGTTTGATCTCAATGTACCTCGACTGCTTTATCTGCTCCCACAAGGCATTTACAATACCATTGTATCTTCCTGTTTGTTTAACCTTTAAAATTATATTAGCTTCAGCGGCAAGATCAATTAATTGAGTGATCTTTTTAACGGAGATAGATGAAGGATTATCTATAAACACGTGACGGGAAGCTTTAACGGCTTCCTTGGCCAGTTCATAAAGCATAGTTCCGTTATACAGGAAGATCACCGCTTCACTTCGCCGCACAAGTTCTGACAAACCGTCCATTCTGCAAATATCCGGCAAGCCCGGATCACTCTCACCAGCAGGATTAAAATAACCTGATATCTTTAAACCGGAATACTTTTGCAGAACAGGAATTACCTGACCAATTTCAATTTCCGATCCAATTATTCCAATATTCTGCATAGATTACGATTTTTTACAAACATAATTTTTTTCAATATTGATTTTATTTTTTTTGCTATAACTTATCAACTATTTTTGCCCTGTAATATCACAATACCTGATAATGAACCAAAAACCGGAAGACACATATCTCCATAAAGGATTACGCGAGAAGCTGGTAAAGGAACTGCGCAGAAAAGGAATAAAAGATGAGCGTGTCCTGGATGCAATATCAAAGGTTCCCCGTCATTTATTCATGGACAGTGGATTTGTCAATTTTGCCTATAAAGACCAGGCGTTCCCGATCAGTTCAGGTCAAACTATTTCACAACCCTATACAGTAGCCTTTCAAACCCAGCTGCTTGAAGTGGAAAAGATGGATAAAATCCTTGAAGTAGGGACAGGTTCGGGATATCAGGCTGCTGTGTTGCTTGAGATGGGTGCCAAAGTATACACTATTGAAAGATATAAAGAACTGTCGGTAAAAGCACAAACCCTGCTGCCTGAACTTGGTTATAAACCGCATTTTTTTTACGGCGACGGTTACAAGGGATTACCTACATACGGGCCATTTGATAAAATATTAATAACCGCTGCTGCACCGGATGTTCCGCGAAGTTTGCCTGACCAGCTCAGGGTGGGGGGACGGCTGGTCGCACCTGTTGGAGGAAAAGGGGGACAGGTAATGTTGACGATCGATAAAAAAGGGGAAGATGAATACAAGAAAAACGAACACGGACACTTTATATTTGTACCCCTTCTGAAAGGCAAAGCATAGACTTCATTATAACAGGTCAGATTATTGTCTGTAATATTTAAACAGAAAAATTATGATAAATGTCCACTCATTTGTATTTAACGAATTTCAGGAAAATACCTTTATACTCTGGGATGATACCCGGTCATGCATTATAGTAGACCCCGGCTGCTCAGATAAGCGGGAAGAAAAGATGCTTGATGATTTTATCCTGGGCAAAAACCTGGCACCGGTTAAAATAGTAAACACGCATTGTCATATCGACCATATCCTGGGGAACAATTATGTTGCCGGCAAATACAATATTGATACTTACGCCCATAAAGACGATATACCTTTGATGAACAGTTCCGGGAACCTTGCAACTGTCTTCGGACTGACACTGGACAGGATCCCGGAGATCGATCATTTTCTTCAGGAAAACTCAGGCCTGACTTTTGGAGAAGCAAGCCTGCAAGTCCTGCATGTTCCCGGCCATTCACCCGGCAGTATAGCCCTGTATACCGGGAAAGAAGCATTTGTCATAGCAGGTGATGTGCTGTTTCGTGGCAGCATTGGCCGGACAGACCTGCCGGGAGGAAATTATGATACTCTGATCAGCAGTATAAGGCAAAAACTAATGACACTTCCGGCTAATGTAACGGTTTATCCCGGCCACGGACCATCTACAACCATTCAGTTGGAACATGACACGAATCCTTTTTTACAATAAATGAAATTAAAATCTTTATAAAGAATAATAACCTTAATAAATTAATATTAATGAAATCAGGCAAATTCTTAAGCAGGCACATTGGCCCCCGTGAAAATGAGCATAAGCATATGCTGGATATTATTGGCGTTAATTCACTTGATGACCTGATAAAAGAAACCATTCCAGGTTCTATTTTGCATGACCGGAAACTTGAGTTGCCTGAA
This sequence comes from uncultured Bacteroidales bacterium, assembly GCA_964492185.1. Lineage (GTDB taxonomy): Bacteria > Bacteroidota > Bacteroidia > Bacteroidales > UBA10428 > JAFGSZ01. The sequence continues at coordinate 35,605 of CAZBJH010000017.1, forward strand.
GGGATCAGCGAATATGAATATTTCAATCTTATAAAAAGAATTGCCGCTAAAAACCAGGTGTATAAATCATATATCGGCACGGGTTATTACAATACTGTATTTCCTGCAGTTATTCAGCGTAATGTACTTGAAAACCCGGCCTGGTATACATCCTACACACCTTACCAGGCAGAGATCTCACAGGGCAGGCTGGAAGCACTTTTAAATTTTCAGACCATGATCATTGATCTCACTGGTATGGATATTGCAAATGCCTCACTGCTTGATGAAGCAACGGCTGCAGCTGAAGCTATGTCTATGCTGTTCGGCACAAGGCCGGGAAAATCAGTTAAAAACGGAGACAATAAGTTCTTTGTTGATGAAAATATTTTCCCTCAAACCCTTGATGTGCTGAAAACAAGGTCAGCCCCTGCCGGTATTGAGCTGATATCCGGCAGGTATCAGGATTTAACTTCAACAGAAGGTATTTTCGGAGCTATTGTTCAATATCCTGCCGGCGATGGTAAAATTGAACATTATAGTAGTTTTATCGATAAAGCACACAGGAATAACATCCGTGTTGCAGTTGCTGCCGACCTGCTCAGTCTCAGTCTGCTTGTGCCCCCGGGTGAATGGGACGCTGATGTTGTTGTAGGTTCTGCCCAGCGGTTTGGTATCCCCATGGGGTTTGGCGGCCCCCATGCTGCTTTTTTTGCTGCCCGCGAACAATACAAACGGCATATGCCGGGCCGTATTATTGGTGTTTCAGTCGACAGGCTGGGGAACAGAGCGCTCAGAATGGCACTGCAGACCCGTGAACAACATATACGACGCGAAAAGGCAACATCCAATATTTGCACGGCACAGGCATTATTAGCCACTATGGCCGGATTTTTTGCTGTTTACCACGGACCGGAAGGAATAAAGGATATTGCTGTTAATATACACAGAAAAGCGGGAATCCTTTGTGAAATGCTGACCGACCTGGGTTACAGGCAAAGAAATGAAAACTTTTTTGACACTTTACGTATCGAATTGCCGAAAAACATTTCGGATCAGGATATCAGGATACAGGCACTCGAAAGAAAGATCAACCTTCGTTATTTTGAAAATAACGATATCGGGATCAGTATTGATGAGACGACCGGCCTGGATGATATTAATAAAATAACAGAAGTATTTGCCTATGCCATTAAACGTCCGGCTACAAACATATTTGAGCTGAAAGAAAAAGACTTTCTTACGCCTGGCATACTACGAAAATCAAAATATCTTGAACATGAGTTATTCCATATGTACAGGTCGGAGACCGAAATGATGCGGTATATCAAAAGACTTGAACGCAAGGATTTTTCCCTGACACACTCCATGATCTCACTTGGCTCATGTACAATGAAACTAAATGCAGCAAATGAGATGTTTCCTCTTTCCTGGCCCGAATTTGGTGAAATGCATCCTTTTGTTCCCATTGACCAGACCGAAGGATATCAGCAACTCTTTTATGAACTGGAAAAATACCTTCGCGCCATCACAGGATTTGAAGCCATATCTTTCCAGCCCAACTCAGGAGCCGCGGGAGAATTCACGGGATTAATGATTATCAGGGCATATCATGAAAAAAACAAGCAGTCGCAACGTAATGTCGTCCTGATACCCTCTTCGGCGCATGGCACCAATCCTGCCAGTGCTGCCATGGCAGGGATGCAGGTTGTTGTTATTAAATGTGATGAAAAGGGAAATATCAGCCTGGAAGATCTGAAATCAAAAGCCGCTGAGAACAGTGACCGGCTGGCTGCTTTCATGGTTACCTATCCCTCAACACATGGTGTTTTTGAGCAGGATATAAAAAGAATGATCGATATTGTGCATGAACACGGCGGACAGGTATACCTTGACGGTGCAAATATGAATGCACAGGTGGGACTGACCAGTCCGGCGACTATTGGCGCCGATGTGTGTCATTTAAACCTTCATAAAACCTTTGCCATTCCGCACGGCGGTGGAGGCCCCGGTGTCGGCCCCGTAGGTGTGGCCGGCCATCTTGTTGAATTTCTGCCCATACACCCTGTGATTGAAACCGGCGGCATAGAAGGGATCTCTGCTGTGGCAGCTGCCCCGTGGGGAAGCGCAAGCATATTGTCCATCTCGCATGCCTATTGCAGCATGATGGGCGGCGAGGGATTAACTCTTGCTTCAAAATTAGCTATACTCAACACCAATTACCTGGCAGCCAGGTTAAACAAATATTTTCCGGTTTTATACAAGGGAGCATCCGGCTTTGTAGCACATGAAATGATCCTGGACTGCAGGCCGTTCAAACAAAAATATAATATTTCCGAGACTGATATTGCCAAACGGTTGATGGACTATGGCTTCCATGCCCCTACACTTTCTTTTCCGGTACACGGGACCCTCATGGTTGAACCTACTGAAAGTGAATCCGTGCAGGAACTTGACCGCTTTGTAGAAGCCATGATCTCCATTTATAATGAAATCCGTGTTGCCGGCAAACAGGATGCTACGGATAACCTGTTGCGAAATGCACCACATACCCAACAGGAAGTAATAAGCACGAACTGGGCACATAATTATTCAAGGGAAGATGCTGCTTTCCCCCTTCCCTGGATATACGGTAACAAATTATGGCCCGCGGTGGCACGCACTGATGATGCTTACGGTGACCGGAACCTTGTTTGTTGCTGTACTCCTCTTCAGGAAACTACATTATAAACCACATTTTTCTCCTGTTCATTTCAGTGTAAAAGAAATTGTTATTACTTTCGCTGTGCTATTAGCTGTGAAAAAGTTTATCTGACTGCACCTAAGCTGCATTATTTACAGACTGGTTTTTTTATTATCAAAGGGTTACTTTTTGATAAAAATCTACATTAAATATTGAAAAAGGAGACAAAATATACAGATCCGGAATTAACCAGGGGTATCCTGGCAGGTGAAAACGAAACCCTGCATTATCTGTACAAAACCTACTTTCAGTCCATCAGGCATTTCATAATTATGAACAGCGGGCAGGATGAAGATGCAGATGATGTTTTCCAGGAAGCCCTGATTGTTTTATACAGGAAGTTACGGGATAATACGCTGGAGTTAAGATGTTCATTGAAGACCTATATTTATTCAGTAGCTAAGATTATCTGGTTAAACGAACTATCCGGCAGGAAAAAGAAGGATACGGAAATAACCGAACCCGATGATTTTAAAGTATCAGATGATGATATCATCCGGCAGGTTCACAAAAATGAACGGCTGAAGTTATTTAGAAAGCATTTTGAAATGTTAAGCAGCGATTGCAAAAAGGTGATCAGGCTTGTCCTTAATAATGTATCTATTAGTGAAATTACCAAGATCATGGGGTATGGTTCGGAACAGCATACTAAAAACAGGAGGTACAGGTGCAAAAAATCACTGATCGAAAGAATACGAAACTGCAATGAATATGAAGAACTGCGATTTGAAAACAACAGAGACGATCGAGAGATACCTCGATGGTGAAATGGACGGGGAGGAATTAAGGGCATTCAGGGAAAGACTGGGTAATGACCCTGAATTAGCCCGTCTGGTTATGCTTCATAAGGAAGTAAATGAAAGCATCCTTGATGATGAAATACATTCTTTCAGGAATAAACTGAAAATACTATTATCCGTTATAAGAAGCAGCGACAATGTTAAACGACTTAAAACTGCACGAAATACGATTTTTCCTTCCATGCAAAGAAAAATCATTGCGGCAGTTTTTATGATAGCATTGCTTATTGCAGCATACATCATTATCTTTCCTTTAAATGATATTTCATATGATAAAATATATGCTGATTATTACACTCCCTATGAACCGGATATTGTCGTCAGGTCAGAAAACCGGGAGCAAAACGAACTGTCTCTTGCCGTCTCCCTCTACCAGGAGGGTAAATACAAATCATCCGGTGAAATATTCAACAAGCTCTTGGGGAAAAAAGAAGAATATCCGCCGGTACGGTTCTATGCAGGGCTTAATGCCATGGAACTTGACAAATATAACGAAGCCATAAAACATTTCACTGTCATCATTGATCAGTCCATGCAACCCTTCGTAGTTCATGCCGAATGGTATGCAGGCTTATGCTACCTGAAAACGGAACAATCTGAGAAGGCAGCTGTACTTTTTGAAAAAATTGCCGGCAGAAATGCCTGGCACAGTGAAGAAGCCCGTAAAATACTGAAAAAACTATCCTAACTGTCTACGCCGGACCAAAAAAATAATCATTACTGCCAGTCCGGCAACAACAGCTATAATCCATATCCAACAATTAGGCCTGTAAACAGGAGAGGTATCGCCATATAACACGTATCCTGCCCAGTAACAGGGATGTTGTTTTACCGGATCGGCCGACTTCATATAGCTTATCTTTGCCTGTTGCAGGGCTACATCCCGGGGTTGTTTTTGCGCCAGTTGAGCATAAAAACGATCCATCAGTTCAGCACTGGCCTGATCAGCTACCTGCCATTGGGTAAGTACCACACCGGGACAACCAGCATAAACAAATCCGCGGGCCAGGCTGAGCACACCCTCGCCTTTCCGCAATTTCCCTGACCCTGTACTGCACCCGCTGAGTACAACAAGGTCAGCCTTTAGCGACAAACTGTATATCTCATATGTATGCAGTATCCCGTCTTCTTTACTGCTATCGCTTTCAGTGAAAACCAGGCCTGAAAACAAGGGGTTCTCATCATCCAGACGGGTATGAGATGCAACATGCAGAATAGAATAATGACCTGCTTTTTGCTTAAACCTGCTTTCCGTGGCATGCTCCCCGGTAAGGACAGTCCCGCGAAAAAAATCCGTTACATTTTCAACCTCTTCCAATGCCCCCTGCAAAGACTGCAAACTATTGGATTCCCTGAAAGCTACCTCCGTCATGGAATAGCCGGGTGCCACTCCCAATGCACGGGAGACCCTGTTCCTGCGTCCGCTCAATTTCTCCAGTACCGAACCGGAAAAAGCATAACTGACAGGATGATTTTTCACCAGGTAAGGCAGGCCGGAATAATCTGTTCCCGGAGTTTTCAATGCTGCATTGTCGCTCAGCAGGACTTCAAACGAAATCAAATTCAACTCTTCATCAGGAATAATAATAAGGCTTTTATTCTCAATATGAATATGAACAGGTTCGATCAGTTGCCGGTATAAACGGTGTGCCGTAAGAATAAATCCCTCATACTGTTCACGGCTGTAATCCGCGTAGTCATGGTTTGCAAGATGCTGCCTTAATGAACGGATATCCTGAAAAAGCCCGGTATCAATAACCTGCATATTACCGTATATGCTGTCACAGGTAAGCAGTACCGTATAAATTTGATCATCAACCAGTGCATACTGGATCATAGCCTGGTGTGGTTTCAGCTTGTCACGGATCGTCTTTACTTTCGGGATTTCGTTCCTGTATTTCATATTATAATAGTCAGGATATGTATTTTCCATCATGCGCACCAGTTCGTCATGCTGTAGTTTCAGGGTGATCAGTTCCGACAGGGTTTGTTCATATGTATGATCCGAAATTTGCTGCTGTTGCTGAATACGGGTGAGCTCATGGTTCAACCGGTTGATCCGCTCACTGAACTCCGCTTCCCGGGTCAGTACCGAATCGGGTACCCGGCTGTGTAACCCTGCCCTGTCTTTATGGATTGCAAACAGCAGATATGCTGCTTTTTTATATTCCGCGAACCTAAAAATTTTTTTCAAATAATTATTATCCCCGGTTTTTTCATACAGTTCCCATGACACCCTGATGCTTCCCAAAACAGATTTTTCCGTACGTTTGTAATAATTCATACCGGTATGTTCATTACCATAATGCAGTAACAAGCGGCTATACACTTCAGCAACACGCTCATAACACGCCAGGCTGGCCTGCAGGTTCCCTTCCTGTTCATTGTAACGGTGAAGTATCCTGGCTTTGTGTAACATGATCGTTGCCGTTAACTCCTTATTCTCAATATGACCGGCAGCCGGATTAGCATACAGGGAAGAATCAAAAAAATCTTTTTCCACTGCCAGCAAGGCATTTTGGATATACCGGGCGGCTTTACCGTGTTGTTCGATCTCATCAAAATATGATGCCATTAACATTAATATGATCCCTTGATTTGCCCTGTGTCCTTCTGCATGACGCTCATATATCCCATACAGATTTCTCAGGTTTTCAAGCCGTTCTTCATATCCACCATATTTCCTGTAATAATGTTCTTTTGAGTCATACAAAAAAGTCAATAAAATACTATCCCTTACCGGTATATTCGAAAAAGCCCGTTCCGCTTTCTCATAATAGTACATGGCCTTTTCTTTATGATCGAGCATCAACTCACTATTGCCTGCCAATAAATAATCCGTGTATAAATCATCAGGATTTGTTTCGTATTGCAGTGCCAACTGAATATATTTCTTCGTTTTTTTATAGGCTTTGCAGGAATAATAAATACTTCTTATACTAAGCGCAATTTTCGGGATCTTCTGGGTCAGGTCCGGATATTTCATTGCATATTCCAAAGCAATAAGATAATGCTCCAGTGCTTTCCCTGATTCACCTGTCATTTCATAATAAAGGCCATACCGGAATAGCAAATCTCCCTTAAGGGAACTTTTTTCCCCGATGTTGCTGATGATCCGTTTGGCTACCTGCAATTTATCATAAGCATCTTCCGGTTTATTATTGATCAGGTCATAATAGATCCTGGATAAACAATATCTAATCAGTGCCGGATGGTCCGGATTAGGGATCGCGATTACTATGGAATCCAGGCGGTGAATGACAGTACCTATATCATTGCCTGCCCTGTAAAAATATAACATCTTTATCCTGAGAATTTCCATGGCAACAAGCGGATCATGCTGCATGATATCCCCAAGGTATTTTTCTGCTTCGTGTATATAGAATCCTGCCTCATTGTAAAAACCATTCAAACGATAAATATTTCCCAGGGAACCATAATACATGCATTTCATACGGTTGTTCAACACATTGGACTGTTCAGCAACAGGTAATACTTTCATCAAAGTATCCAATGCCTGCCTGAATTTTTTCTTATACACCTCCATCCTGGCCTTTAGCATATATGTACGGATCACCAGGCTTTCCCTGTGTTCACGGATACCTGTTAACTGTTGGTCTGCAAGATGAAGAAAGTACGCTGAACTGTCAGCCATTCCAAGTGTATGGTACAATTCCGACAGCGATAAATAACACCCGGTTAATGCTCCCTTATGATCACTCGACCGCAAAACCGGGATGGAAGCACGATAACGACTGATCGCTTCGTCATAATAGCCTTCATCAGCAAATTGTCCGGCTGAAAGGACGGATTTGTTTTCCCCATCCGGAAAATACCGGTTGTTATCACCTGCTGTGACCGTGTGCAGGTTATATGAAAAAAAACATGCCAGGAGGAATAAATATCTCTTTATCAATAAGTCCATATCAAAAAAAAGCATGAATTAATTGCTTTTTACATCAAAAATCCCTAATTTATAATAATATATAATCTCTTATGCTATGAATGATTTGTATTTATTAAAAAAACATTCCGGTCGTGATGATGATCCGGAAGAGCCACCTCCTAAACCTCCAAACAATTAATCCTTCACTCTGAAACAATTGAATTTTCGATCAATTCAGTCAGAAGGCGGCTTAAAGATAATTGCATTGCCCTGATCTGCCGGGGAATGATGCTATTCCGGCTCATGCCGGGAATGGTGTTCACCTCGAGCAGATTGAGATTGTTATTGGTATGGATATAATCCACACGCACTATACCCCGGCAATTCAGTATATCATATATTTTTGATGACAGCGTTTTGCATTCCTGTTCAAGGGAAACAGGAATACGCGCGGGAATGATCTCATCTGCCATACCATCGGTATATTTAGCTTCATAATCGAAAAACTCGGTCTTACTGACAATCTCTGTAACGGGAAAAACATATTCGTTCCATTTCGTTTTAAACACCCCGCAGGTAATCTCTGTACCATCCAGGTACTCTTCAACCAGCACCTGGTCGTCTTCCTTAAGTGCATCAGCAACCGCGAGCTCAAGCTGTTCAATGGTTTTAACCTTGGTAATACCAAAGCTTGATCCCCCCTCATTGGGCTTGACAAAGCAGGGCAGCCCGACCCGTTCCACAACCTCACCTCCATCCATATCCGCCAGTCCTTTGATAAGCAACGATTTTGCTGATGCAACCCCGAAGCTCCCAAGGTAATGCTTTGTGACATGCTTATTAAAAGTAAGTGATGATGTCAGTACATCAGAGGAAGTATAGGGGACAGACAGGGTATCCAGATATCCCTGCAGCTTGCCGTCCTCACCCGGTGTACCGTGGATCATGATCAGGGCACAGTCGAAATGTATAAGCTCACCCCTGACTTTCAGGGTAAAATCATTCTTATCGATCTCTGAACTGCTACCGTCCTCATCCAGCCAAAACCAGCTGTTTCCTTTGATCTCTATCCGGTAAGGCACGAATTTACTCCTGTCGATATGATCAATGATCTGTTGTGCACTTTGCACTGATATAATATATTCCGAGGAATTTCCCCCGGTAATAACGGCAATATTCTTCTTCATATCCGGCTAAATCTGATGCAAATTAATAATAATGGAATGATAATAATGTGTTTTGCCGTAAAGTTTTTAACCATAATGATCAGATTATTCTTTCAGTAAAATGTAGTAACTGCAATGAAAATAATAAAGCATGATATATGCTGCACTAAATTTGTTTTTCTTTTTTGAAGTAAGAAAAAATAAATTAAATTTGCACCACTTTATAAGCGGAAATAGCTCAGTTGGTAGAGCACGACCTTGCCAAGGTCGGGGTCGCGGGTTCGAGTCCCGTTTTCCGCTCTTTTTTATTTGTAAACAAATCAACATATCACCGTATCAAAATCTAAGGATCAACAAAAATTCCGCCCGGGTGGCGGAACTGGTAGACGCGCTGGACTTAAAATCCAGTGGCCTTAAAAGGCCGTGCGGGTTCAAGTCCCGCTCCGGGTACAAAAAAACCTTTAATGCGTTCGCATTAAAGGTTTTTTTTAAAAAGCTACTTGCAGCAACGCAGATATCGGACATTATGAACAAACACTAATTAGAGTCTGACAATAACCTCTTAGTGTTTGTTCAGAATGTTCGAGATCAAGGCGCGTGAACATTTTAAACCGTAGAATACTAAAGTATTTGAGGATTTAAAATGTGAGCAGCAACGCAGATATCG